>DATJVF010000290.1:0-2410 GCA_035501995.1 Anaeromyxobacteraceae bacterium | reverse complement strand
GGGCCAGGTCGCCGCGCGCCACCAGGGCGCGGACCGAGGGCGGGTTGGCCCTCGCCGCGCCCTCCAGCCGGCGCGTCGCCGCCGGAGAGTCGCCCCGGAGCGCGAGCGCCGCCGCGGCCGGGGCCTCGGCCGACCCGGCGGGGGTGGAGGGCGAGCCCGCCAGCGCCGCCGCCGCCTCGGCGCGCTCGGCGTCCGTCCCGGCGAGGAGGAACCGCACCGCGGGGGCCGCGTCGCCGGCCTGGTTCTCGCCGAGCAGAGCCGCGGCCTGCAGGCGCGCCTCGGCGTCCCGGTGGTCCGCCCATCGCAGGGCGAGGGAGATCGCGGCGAGCGAGCGGGCGAGCGGGTTCTTGGGGTCGAGGGAGCGGGCCTCCGCGAGCGCCCGCGAGGCCTCGCGCAGCGAGCCGTCCGTGTCGCGCAGGATGCCCCGGCGGGCTCGCTCGACGAGCTCGCGCGCGTCCTCCACCCGGTGCGCGTGGCGCACCGCGAAGTACGTCGCGATTCCCCCCGCCACCGCCAGGGCCGCGGCGGTGGCGCCGGCGAAGGCGAGGAACTGCCGGCGGGGGACGGCCTTCTCGGGCGGGATCGCGGCGAGGAGCTCGGCGCGGAGCTGGTGCTCGTAGGTGGAGGCGATGCGCTCCGCCTCCGCCGCGTCGGCCCGCGGTGGGGGAGGCGAGGGGGCGGCCGGCTCGGGCTGCGGCAGCTCGCCGAGGAGGCCTCTCTCCGGGGGGGGCGACGCGGCGGGAACCGGCGGAGGAGCCCGCCTGAGCGGCGGCGGCGTCACCTCGGGAGCGTCGGATGGCGGCTCGACCTCCCCGGCTGCCCTGCCGGGGAGGCCCTCCGGGGCGGCGGCCACCTCGGCCGCCAGGCTCTCCACCCCCGTCGCGCACGCTCCGCCGCTCTCGCCTTCCGCGCTCCCCGCGCTCGCGGGCCCGTCGGGCGGAAGGTCGGAGAGGAGCGGCGCCGGCGGGAAGCTCGGGTCGACCGGCTCCGCCCGGCGCGCCTCCTCGAGCCAGGCGCGGATGCGGGCGTTCCCGGGCTGGAGCGCGGCGGCGCGCTCGAGGAGCGGGAGGGCGTGGCCGAAGAGCCCCCGGTCGGCGAGGGCCTCGGCGGCGAGGTTCAGCGCGTACGGGTTCCCGGGCTCGACGGCCGCCGCGGCGGCGAACTCCGAGACGGCGCCCTCCACTTCGCCGGACGCGAGGAGCGCCTTCCCCAGGACCACCCGCCCCTGGATGGACTGCGGGTGATGAGCGAGTCCGCGGCGGCAGGTCTCGGCCGCCGCCGCCGCCTCGCCGCGGGCGAGCAGGGCGCGGGCGAGCTCGAGGAAGACCATCGACCGCGGGTCGGTGGCGAGGATGCGCTCGTACTGGTCGACGAGGGAAACCGGCATGCAGGCGCGTCCTCGATGCTAGCACGCGCCCCGCAGGCGCTCCCTTTCGCGCCGGGTGCGGGCCTAGAAGGGAATGTCGTCCGCGCTCCCACTCGCGGGGGCCGGCTCGCCCGGACCCTCCTCGAAGCCCGCCGGCGGTCCCCCCGCCTCCTCGGGCGCCGGGCGAGCCGCGCCGCGCCCGCCGCCTCCCAGGAAGCGGACGGTGTCGGCGACCACCTTCACCCGGAAGCGATCCTGTCCCGACTGCTTGTCCTGCCACTTGTCGGTCTTGAGCCGCCCCTCGACGTAGACCTGCCGTCCCTTGGCGAGAAACTCGCCGCACTGCTCGGCCTGCTTTCCCCAGACCTCGACGTCGTGCCACTCCGTCTCCTCCTTTCGCTGCCCCGACTGCTTGTCGGTCCAGCTGCGGGAGGTGGCGATGCGGAGGTTGGCGACGGCCTGGCCGCCGGAGGTGTAGCGGACCTCCGGGTCCTTGCCGAGGTTGCCGACGAGGATGACCTTGTTCACCATGGCGAAACCCTTCCTGTTCGTCGCCTGGCTGCGAGCGAAAAGTTCGAGCGGGACGATGCAGGGGGTACCTAGCAGGGCAGTCTGACAGGCGCCAACGGCCGGGCGCGCGCCCGGAGCGGACGGAACTCTTCGCGGGCAGGAGCGCGCAAGGCGGTGCGCCCCCTCGCTCCCGGTCCCTGCCCCGCTCCCCTTCGAGCGCGGGCGGGCCGCCCTCGCCGGGCTGAAGGACCTCGGCGGGCTTCGCTAGGCGACGCCGCCCCGCCACCCGGCGGAGGGTCGCTCGGGGAGCGGTCCTGGCCCTCCTCCTGTGGCAGGGCCAGGCGAGATCGCCCCTGGACGAGTAGTGTCCGTTTGAGTGGTGTACGAGGCCGGCCGTGAAGTGGAGAACGGCGACCATCGCGTCATCCTTGAGGAAACCGCCTGCCAGGGTGGATTTCCAACAAGGAGAGAACGATGGCCGCCACGGCCAGCATCGACGCTATCGAATGGCTTCGCAAGCAAGTGGACGGAGCG
>DATJVF010000289.1:0-2740 GCA_035501995.1 Anaeromyxobacteraceae bacterium | reverse complement strand
CCGCCTTGGCCTCGGCGGCCGCCGGGGTCGGGGCGGGGGTGGCCGCCGGGGTCGGAGCGGGCGTGCCCGCCGGGGTCGGAGCGGGCGTGGCCGCCGGGGTCGGGGCGGGGGGGGCCGGGGGCGGAGCGGGCGCGGCTGCGGGGGTCGGAGCGGGCGCGGCCGCCTCCGGCCTCTGCTCGGGGGTCGGCGAGGGCCTGGGCTCGGGGGTCGGGGTGGGGGTGGGCTCGGCGGGCTTCGGCGCGGCTGTGCCCTGGGCGGCCTCGGCTGGCGCGGCGGTCGCCGCGAGCGCCGGGGCCAGAGCCGGCACCGGGGTCGGACGCGGCGTCGGCGGCTCGGGCTGAGCCGCCGGGGTCGGGTGGGGCGGCTCGGGCGCCGCGGCCGGGGACGGCTCCCGGCTCTCGTGGGCGAGCCTGGGCAACGGGGCGGCCGCCGGGGCCGGGCGCGGCCGGGTCCTCTCCTCCTCGGCGGCGGCCGGGGACGGCGAAGGGGAGGGCAAGGGTTCGAGCGACGCCTGCGGCGCCTTGGGCGGGGCGAGGCCGAGCCAGGCCGGCTGGTAGAGGTAGACGTAGGCGATGGCCGCCGCGAGGAGGAGGAGCAGGACGACCACGATGGGCGCGCGCGAGCGGCGCTCGGGCGGGTGAGGCCTGGAGGGCGGGAGGCGGATGGTGCGAGTGGGCAGGGAGGGCTCCACGCGCTCGGCCGGCCCGGGCGGGCCCCGGCCGGACCAGCCGTCGAGTTCGCGGGGCGCGCGCTCCTCGGGCCGCGCCGGCGGGGCCTCGCGCGGAGCCTCGCGTGGAGCCTCGCGCCGCTCCGGAGCCGCCTCCGGGGCGGGCTCGGCCCAGGCCGGCTCGTCCGCGGGTCCCCGCGGTACGGACTCCCACAGGGCCGCCGTCTCGGTGACGCTGCCTGCGGACTCCACCTTCCTCGGCGGCTCCTCGCGGCGAGGGGGCGTCTGCGGCACGGCGAAGGCGATCTCGGTCTTGGCCGGGGAAGGGGGGAGGCCCGGCCCCGGGTAGATGGGCGCCGGGGAAGCCTCCCCCGGCCTCGCGGGCGGGGACGGCTCGGGGAACCTCTCGGGCGGCTCCCGCTCGGCCCCCGCGCCCGACCGGCGCGCGGCGCGCTCCATCACCGAGAAGAAAGGGGCGAGCTCCGCCACGTCCGACAGCCGCCGCCAGGGCTGGCCCGGGGCGAGGAGCTCGTCCTGCTTCACGGCGCGGCGCTCCACGATCCAGCGCTGCAGGACCGAGAGGTCTCGCAAGGGGTAGATGTCGCCGTTGCGCTTGCGCAGGCTGAAAGGCTGGGGGCGCACGCCCCCGCCGGGAGCGCCCTGGGCCTCGATGAGGGCGGCGGCGGCGCGCTGGAGGTCGTTGGCCGCCACGGGCTCCCGTTCGCCGACCTCGTGGGGCTTGAGCGGGGAGGCGACGACGAGCGAGCGCTTCCTCAGCTGGAAAATCTGGCCGCAGTTGGAACAGCGCACGGCGAGTCCCGCCGGGCCGACCTGATCTTCGTGGAAGACGTACTCTGTTCGGCAGCGCTCGCAGCGGACGTCCATGGCGCGGGCTAGGAGGGTAGCCTCCGCGGGCTTTCGGGCGCAAGGACTTGCGGGCGATTCGACTCGAAAAATTGACCGTTTGCCCCCCGCCGATATCCTCGTGGGGACTTTGCGCCGCGATCGCCCAGGCGAGAGAATCGCGGCCGTCTGGGGTGAAGGAGTGGGAAGGTCGAATGGGCAAGGTCAAAGGCAACGTCAAGAAGGTGGGGAAGTCGCGGAGCGTGCCGCACAGCGGCATGGGACGAGATATCCTCGCGGTGGCGGTCATGGCGGCCGCCATCGTGGTGGGTCTCGCACTCGTCACCTTCTCGTCGAGCGACGCCCCGCTCGTGGCGCGGGGCCTGCCGGCGGCCTCCAACCTGGTCGGCCCGGTCGGTCACCGCCTAGCGCACGCCCTCTATCGGGTCATCGGGCTCGCGGCGCTGGTCCTGCCGCTCGGGCTCGGGGTCTTCGCCCTGAAGCTGTTCCGTGGCGTCCCCGGGCGCTTCACCGCCCTCGCCTCGCTCGCCCACTTCGTGCTGGCCCTCGCGCTGTCGACGCTCGCCCACCTCTTCCTCGAGGGGCGCCATCTCACGAGCTTCCCGGCGGGCGGCGCGGTCGGCCGCGTCCTGTGCGGGCGGGCGGAGGCCCTGTTCTCGCCGGTCGGCACCGGCCTCATCGTCGGCGCCTGCGCCGTGGTGGCGCTCATCGTGGCGGTCGACTTCCAGGTCCGGAAGGCGGCCGGGCTCATCGTGAAGGCGGCCTCGGCCCTGGCCGGCTTCACGGGGAGGCAGTTCACCGGCGCGGTCCTCCGGCACCGCGAGGCGGTGGCCGAGCTGCGCGCCTCCGAGGCCCTCGAGCGCGCGCGGCGCGCCGAGGCGGAAGCGGTGGTGGAGGCGGGGAGCGACGAGGACGAGGAGGAAGGGCGCGGGGTGGCGGGCGCGCTGGCGGCCGAGCAGGCCCGGCGGCTCGTGCTGGCCGGCGATCCGGCCTGGGTGGAGGAACTCCCCGGCCGCGACGAGGACGAGGACGGCCGGAGGCGACGCGCCTGCCCGGACGAGCCGCTCGCTTCGGCCTGCGACGCCACCGAGGAGGGCCCGCTCTCCGCGGAGGGCGGCGAGGAGGCGCCCCTGCCCGGGGAGCCGCTCCCGCCCGCCCCGAAGCCCGAGATCGTCCTCTCGCCGGCCATGCTCGAGCGCGGCAGGAAGA
>DATJVF010000288.1:0-3085 GCA_035501995.1 Anaeromyxobacteraceae bacterium | reverse complement strand
CCTGGTCTCCACCGTCGGCAGGTCGACCCCCGGCGCGTCTCGCACCGGGACCTTCACCACCGTCTCCCGGGTGGCCGGCGCGGCCCGCTCGGGGACGGGCGGCGGCGCGGCCTCCTCCACCGGGACGCCGGCCAGGTCGGCGAGGTCCACCACCAGCCCCGGCATGGTCTCGGGGTGGGTCTCCGAGGTGGGGCGAGGCGCGGCGAGCCCGAGGAGGAGGAGGGCGGAGGCGATGGCGCGCGCTCGCTCGGGCGCGACGCCCGGGTCGGCGAGGAGGGCGTCGAGCGTGGTGAGGCCCTGGAGGCGGCCCACCAGGGCCTCCTCCGCCTCGCTGAACCCGAAGGCCGGCCCGAGCTGGCCGACGCCGGGGGCGAGGGCCAGGGAGCCGACCGCGGCCATCTGGAGGGCGGAGGCGACGAGCGGGGTCGCCTGCGGGGTCTCGAGGGCGTCGACGACGGCGCGGAAGGGCGAGATGCGGATGCCCTCGGTCCAGCCGGGGACCGGGGCCTGCGGGTCGAAGTGGAAGCGGCCGGAGGCGAGGGCCGCCACCTCGGTCAGGTAGGCCGCCTGCTGCTCGGAGAGGGCCCGGTCGACCTGCTCGGAGGTCACCGCGCCGAGCTCGACCAGCACCGCCCCCTGGCGCTTGCCGGTGCGCGCCATCTCGGCGAGGCTCGTCCCGAGCTGCTCGACGTCGATGAGGCCCGCCGCGAGCAGGAGCTGACCGAGCGGCCGGAACCCGGTGAAGGACTGCGCGCCGACCGGGACCCCTCCCCGGAAGAAGACCCGCGAGGCCCCCCCATCGTGGTCAACGGTGAGCACGCCGGTGGCCCGGTGGTTCATCACCTCGAGCAGGACTGCCGCGAGCGGCACCTCGGCGAGGTCGCCGGGCTCTTCCAGAAAGGACATGCCGGGCGCGATCTTAACCGATCTACCTCGAGGCGACCCGGATCGCCTCGTAGAGCCCGATCCCGACGGCGGTGGCGAGGTTCAGGCTGCGCTGGCCGGGGAGGAGGGGGATACCCACCGT
This sequence comes from Anaeromyxobacteraceae bacterium, assembly GCA_035501995.1. Classification (GTDB taxonomy): domain Bacteria; phylum Myxococcota; class Myxococcia; order Myxococcales; family Anaeromyxobacteraceae; genus Anaeromyxobacter_A. The sequence continues at coordinate 2,058 of DATJVF010000288.1, read as the reverse complement.
CCGCTCCGGGTAGGCGGCGAGCAAGGCCGGCGGCAGCCCGAGCTCCTCCGAGCCGAAGACGAGGAGGTCCCCGCGCGTGAAGCCGGCCTCGAAGACGCTCCGCTCGGCGCGCCCGCTGAAGAGGTGCAGCCTTTGGATTTGACCGCGGAGGACCTTGGCCTCAAATTCGCTCCAGCTGGCGTGCACCTCGAGGTCGAGGGATCGCCAGTAGTCGAGCCCGGCGCGGCGCAGCCTTCGCTCCTCGAGCGAGAAGCCGAGCGGGCCGACGAGGTGGAGCCTTGAGCCGGTCACCGCGCAGCTGCGCGCCACGTTGCCGGTGTTGGGGGCGATCTGCGGGCGGACAAGGACCACCTGCAGCGGCGGGACCTGAGGCGCGAGAGCGGGCATGGGCGGCATCGGCATCGTGAACAATCCCCTGGCCCGGCGCAACCGGCTCGTGCCGGCCACCGCCCGTCGGCTGCGCGCGCTGCTCGACGGCGAGGGCGAGGTGGCCGACGCGGTGACCCGCGACGAGCTCTCGCGGGCCATCCTGCGCTTCAAGTCGAGCGCGGTGGACCTCGTGGCCATCAACGGGGGGGACGGCACCGGCCACTACGTGCTGAGCGCGCTCGCCGAGGCCTACGGGGCCGAGCCCTTCCCCACCGTGGCGCTCCTGCGGGGCGGGGCCATGAACACGGTGGCCGACAGCCAAAAGCTGCGGGGCACCCCCGAGCACCTCCTGAAGGCGCTCCTCGACCGGCGGCGGGCCGGGGCGCCGGTCCGCACCGTCGAGCGGGACCTGCTCGCCATCGAGGTCGACGGCGGGCCGGCCCGCCACGGCTTCCTCTTCGGCACCGGGGTGATGGTGGTCTTCCTCGACGCCTACTACCGCACCGGCCACCCCTCGGCGGCCACCGCCGCCGCGCTCCTCGTGCGGGCGGTGGCCTCGGCGCTCTTGGGCGGCCGCTTCGCCCAGGAGCTCACCGACCGCGAGATGCTGCGGGTGAGCGCCGACGGCGAGGAGTGGCCGGACGAGCCCTACCTCACGGTGGCCGCCGGCGCGGTGCCGGAGATCGGCTTCGGCTTCTCGCCCTTCTTCCGCTGCGACGAGCAGCCCGGCTTCTTCCACGCGGTGGGGATCACCGGCTCGACCTTCCAGGTGGCGACGAGCCTGCCCCGCATCTGGTTCGGCCGGCCCTGGAAGCGCACCCTGGCGGTGGACGCCGTCGCCCGCGATCTGCAGGTCGACGGGCCGGTGCGCTTCGCCGTGGACGGCGACCTGTACGAGGCCCGCCGCTCGGTGAGGGTGCGCACCGGCCCGGTGGTGCGCCTGGCGGTGCCCTGACGGACGGCGCGGGGGCGGGGCGCGCCTCGCCGCCTCGTCATGGGCAGGTCGGGCCTTGGGAGCCCTCCTCGGCCGGGGCCGCGAGGCGCAGCCCGCCGGCCGCCACCGCCTCCACCACCTCCTCGCCCGGCGCGAGGGAGGTCCCTTCCCACAGGACCGCCCGCGCGACGCGGGCGCGCGAGGACACCGTCGCGCCGGCACCGACCACCGCCGAGGGCCCGACGGAGGCGAAGGGCTCCACCGTGGCCCCCGCGCCCAGGTAGGCCGGGGCGAGGAGGGTGGCCTCGCTCGCCACCTTCGCCCCCGGGCCGAGGAACAGGCCCGGGGCGGGGGAGCGGCAGCCTGCGAAGGGATCGGCGCCAGGGAAGCGACCGAGCGGGATCCGGCCCGAGAGGAGGTCGAGGTTCGCCGCGAGGTAGCGATGGGGCGCGCCGAGGTCGTTCCAGTAGCCGGTGGCGAGGTGAGCCTGCACCAGGCCGGCCCCGAGCAAGGGCGGGTAGACCTGCCGGTTGACGTCGACCTCGAAGGGCTCCCGCGGGACCTCCTCGATGAGCCGCGGGGAGAGGACGTGCACGCCGGTGAAGTGCCAGGGGGTGAGGTCCTCGCCCCCCGGTCCGAACCCGGCGATGCGCCGGACGGCCAAGGCGGCGTCGGCCTCCACCGACGCGTAGCGCGCCCCGCGGGGCATGGGCATGACCACCATGGTGGCGAGGGCGCCCGAGGCGGCGTGGGCG
>DATJVF010000287.1:0-2448 GCA_035501995.1 Anaeromyxobacteraceae bacterium | reverse complement strand
GGGTCGTCTCGGCCACCCACCGCGACCTCGAGGCCATGGTGGCCGGCCAGCGCTTCCGGGAGGACCTCTTCTACCGCCTGAACGTGCTCGGCCTCGAGGTGCCGCCCCTGCGGGCGCGGGGCGACGACATCCTGCTGCTCGCCCGCCACTTCCTCGCCCAGGCCTGCACCCAGGTGCAGCGCCCCACCTGCCAGCTCAGCCCGGAGGCCTGCGCCGCCCTGCTCGGCAACGACTGGCCCGGCAACGTGCGCCAGCTCCACAACGTGATCTTCCGGGCCGCCACCCTCTGCGACGAGCCGGTCCTCGACGCGAAGGACCTCGATCTGGCCGGCTCGCAGGGCTCCCTGGACGAGCGGGCGGCGGGCGAGGAGACCTCCTCCTTCACGGGGGCGGTGGAGGCGTTCGAGCGCAGCCTGCTCGAACGCCTCTACCCGCACTTCCCTTCGAGCCGCAAGCTCGCCCGCCACCTCAAGACCTCGCACACCATGATGGCCGGCAAGCTGCGCAAGTACCGCATCCCTCGCCGTCGCTAGGGCCCGCGCCCCTCTAGGGCGGGGGCGGCATCTTGTTCGGGAAGCAGGCCCGGGCCTCGCCGTGCGGACCCGACCGGCACACCCCGTCGAGCGTGTTGCCGCCGAGGGTGACGGCGCACTGGGCGCCCTCTGCGATCCCGCTGCAGGCCGCCACCGCTTCGGGCGGCGGCTCGTGGGGCGGCCCGCCGGCCGGGGCGCAGGCGGCGGGGAGCCCGCTCGGCCCCTGGCGGCAGGTGCCGGCGAGCGATCTTCCACCCATTGTGAAGCTACAGCTCGCCCCATCCGCCTGGCCGCTGCAGGCCTCGATGGCCTCCGGCGGCGGCCCCTTAGGCGGCCCCTCGGGATCCTCGGCCCGGACTCCGTCCGAGCTCATGAGGGCGCAGCCGGCGAGGAGCGCCAGGGTGAGGATGCTTCGCGCTTTCATCTCTCCCTCCTTGGTCTCGAGCCGTGGACGACGCCCGCGGCTACCCGGAGGACCGGCGGCGCGGGCCGCTCGTTAGGAAGGTGCGCGCGCGCCCGCTCAGGGAGGCGGGCCGGGGGGAGGCCCGGGAGGCGGTCCGCCCGGCGGCGGGCCCGGGGGGAAGCCGAACCCGGACGGACCGGGCGGACGCGGGCCGCCGGGCCCCGTCCGCCGCGCCCGCAGGGCGTCGAAGGCCTTCATCTGCTCCTCGGTGAGGAGCCCGCGCAGCTCGGCGTCCATCTCGGCCTGCACCTTGCGCAGGGCCGGGAAGGTGGCGGCCAGGACCGCCTCCATGGCCGGCCGGTACTTCTCGGCGATGGCTCGCGCCTTCGCCTGCTGCTCGCTCGTGAGCCCGAGCTCGGCGAGCGGGGGAGGCAGGCCCCCGGCCCGGGGCGGCGGGCCGCCCGGGAACCCACCCGGCCTGAGCCAGGCGAGCACCCCGGCGCCGAAGGCCGCCCCGGCCAGGAAGACCCCCAGGACGACCAGGCCCGAGAAGAGGTGGACACGGCGGGCCAGGACCTCAGCGGCCATCGCTATCCTCCAGGGTCCGGAAGAGATCGGCATCCTTCGGGATCTGGCCCGCCTCCGCCCAGGAGGAGACGAGCGCCACCCTGTCGCGCCTCGTCCGCCCGGCCTCGCGCCAGCGCACGAGGGCCGGGACCCAGGCCACCGCCGCGAGGAGCGCGGCGCAGGCCACCGCCATCCGTCCGAAGCCGAGGAGCGAGAGGAGGAGGGGGTGCACGCGAGCCTCCCGCGGCCGCACCCCGGCCACCACCGCCTTCACCATGCGCTCGAAGCGGTCGGGATCGCGCTTCGGGTCGAGCGCCGAGAGATCGAGGCGGTCGTCGTCCATCACCCTTCCTCCTCCCGCGCGTCCCTCCCAAGGTCCTCGCGCATGATACGGCGCGCGACGAAGAGGTGCTGACGCGACATCACCTCCGAGATCGCGAGCGCGGCGGCGATCTCGGCGTGGGTCCATTCCCCGAGGTCGTGCAGGAGCACCACCTCGCGCTGCACGGGGGTCAGGCGATCGAGCGCGGCGAGGAGCCGGCGCCGGAGCAGCACCTGCTCGCCCCGACCCGCCTCGCCCTGCGCCTCATGCGCCCGGGCCGCGTAGTCGGCCCGCACCCGCGCCATCTCGATCCGGTTGAGCGCCCGGTTCCGCACCGAGGCGAGGAGCCAGGCGGAAAACCTCGAGGGGTCCCGGCACCGGTCGAGGCGCTGCAGCGACGCCATGAGCGACTCCTGCGCGATGTCCTCCGCATCGGCGACGCTCCTGAGCATCGCCAGCGCCATCGCGTAGGCGGGGCGCAGGTGCCGCCGGGCCAGGGCCTCGAGCGCCAGGGCATCCCCCCCGCGCGCCCGGGCGACGAGGACCGTGTCCGAAGGTTCACCCATGCCTCGTCCACGAGGTACGACCGCCGGGAGTGAGGCGGTGTTAGCACATCGCTCAAC
>DATJVF010000286.1:0-6961 GCA_035501995.1 Anaeromyxobacteraceae bacterium | reverse complement strand
CATCCGGGCGGCGGACGTCCTCGCCCGGCACGGCGACGAGTCGGCCGTGCTGCCCTTGCGCACCTTGCTGGAGGAGGGCCGCGAGGTGTCGCCCCGGGAGGCGGAGTCGATCGGGCTCGCCCTGGCCGCGGTGGCCCCCATCGCCGCCGGGCGCCTCTTCGCCGGCTGGATCGATCCGAAGGCCCGCTTCATGCGCGGCCTCTCCGCCCAGCAGCGCGCCCAGCAGTGGGCGGCGGTCGCCGGGACCGGGGCCTTGCCGGGGGCCGACCCCGAGCCGGTGCTCACCGCGCTCGCCCAGCGGAGCGAGGGCGAGCTTCGCCGGCACTGCCTCGCCACCCTGGCTCGGCGCCGAAAGGACAAGCGTGGCTCGACCGATCGATGACCTCGCGCAGGCGCAGCAGAGCCTGTCGCGCGCCCTCGGGCGGGCGCGGGCCGGCGAGGACCGCGAGCTCGCCCAGAAGGTGCGCGAGGGCGGCGAGTCGCTCGCCCACCTCCTCGGCGGCCTGCTCAAGATGAGCCGGGTCCACGCCGCCGACAACCGCGCCTTCGACGCGCCGGCGGAGGGCTTCGGCAAGGCGCTCGGGCAGCTCGTGGAGCTGCTCGGACCGGTCCACCTCGCCGCGGTGGAGGACCAGGTCTACGTGAACGAGGTGCGCATCCGCACCGACGGCAAGGGGGGGGCGAAGGACCTGGGCGCCGAGCTCGCCAAGCACAACGTGGGCGGCCTCTCCTTCCACCAGGCTCTCGACGGGGCGGCGGTGCGGGCGCTCGTGGCCGCCTTCGCCGAGAAGCCGGCCGAGACCGCCCCGCGGCGCGCGCTCAAGGAGAGCCTGTCCGAGCGCGGGGTGGGCTCGGTCGAGCTGTCGCCCCGCTACCGCTTCCGCACCCAGGACGAGTTGGGGACTCACCAGAGCCCCGAGGAGGCGCTCCTGCGCGCGATGAGCCTCGTCGACGAGACCTTCGACAGCCTGGCGGCCGGCCGGGTCCTGAACCCCCTGCCCCTGCGGCGGGCGGTGGTGGACCTGCTCGGGGTGGGCGCCCAGAACGCCGCCCTGTGGGAGGGGCTCTCCCAGGGCACGCCCCATGCCCGGCACGCGACCACCGTGGCGCTGGTGGCGGTCCTGGTCGGCCGCGCGGCGGGCCTGTCGGGAGGCGTCCTGCAGGACCTCGGCCTCGCGGCCCTCCTCCACGACGTGGGTTACTCGGCCCTGCCGAAGGAGGTCGCCGCCGGACCGCGCGGCCTCGAGAGCCACCCCTCGGAGGGAGCACGGCTCATGCTGCGCCAGCGCGGCTACCACGAGGGCAAGCTGCGCCGCCTGCGGGCCGTGCTCGACCACCACCGCGACCACGTCGAACCGCGCGGCCGACCTTCGGTGCTGGGGCAGATCCTCCGCCTCGCCGAGGACTACGCGACCCTGGTGCGCGTCTACGAGGGCCGGGTCTCCCCAGCCGACGCGCTCGGGGCCATGGCCCAGATGGGCGGACGCGCCTACCACCCGGTGCTGACGCAGCTCCTCGTCAACGTCCTCGGCCGGTACCCTCCGGGAACCCTCCTCGAGCTCGAGGACGGTCGCTACGCCCGCTCGGTCTCGCCGACGCGGGGGCCCGAGACCTTCGCGGCCCCGCTCGTCCGCGTCTACGACCTGAAGACGCGGGCCCTGTCCGGCGAGCGCCTCGACCTCGCGCTCGGCCTCTCGGTGAGGCGGGCGCTGCCGGGGTAGGGGGCCGGGACCGCCGGCGAGTGGCCCGGTCAGGGCACCTGGCGGCTCGCCTCGATCTCGACCGCCAGGTTCGGGGGGGCGCGGCTCAGGTCGAGGAGGCCGACGTAGCCGTCTCGCCACCACCACCGACTGGTTGAAGACGTGCACCACCCGGCCGGGGGGATGGGCGTGCGCCTCCTTCCACCCCACGGCTCGCCGGACCACGAACCCGGCGGTGTTCACGTCTGCGAAGCTCTCGACGGTCCCGTAGGCGCGGAGCTGGCGCAGGACCTCCTCGACAATGCGCTCGAAGTCGGTCGCGCACTCGAAGAGCTTGAACTTGGGGAAGTAGCTGTCCTCGCTATGCGGCTTGGCCCGTCCCTGAGCTCGACGAAGCGGCCGGCCACGCGCGCGGCGAGCCGCCGCGCCGCCATCTGGGCTTGAGGTCGAGCCGCTCGTGGCATTCGTCCGGACCGAGCTGGAACTCCTCGGCGGCGAGGATCTCGCCTCCATCGAGGCCCGGGGTGAGCCGGTGACAGGCGACCCCCCAGCGGTCCCAGCGATCGAGGATGGCGCGCTCCGCGGCGAGGGCCCGCGGCCGTGTGGCAGGGGCGAGGAATGGAGGCCGACCGCGTACTTGAGGTATGGGGACCACTCGGAGACCTTCCAGCCGTAGCTCGCCACCACCAGCACCTCGCAGCCGCGGTCGCGCAGCTCCTCGAGGTCGAGCTCCGTGAGGCCGGGGAGCCCGTTGGCCGCGCCCAGGCTCTCGGCGGGCCGGATGACGGCCTGCTTGTTGTCGGGAGTGCTCTTCGCCGGGGTGGTGAAGGAGCTTCATGGGCTTCCAGCCGGCCTCTACCAGGGCCTCGAAGATCCCCAGGTACCGGTCGACGGCAGTGATGGCGAAGCCCGTGGGATAGCCCCCGGAGCGGCGCCGACCCGCATGGGCCTGTACCACAGCCTCGGCCGGCCAGGGGTGCTTCCGGCGCTCCCGAGAGGGCGCGTCCCCCCCCACCGCGCCCGGGGCGTCGGCGCGCGGGCGGTGCGGTGTTTGAGCTCCTCTCGCCCCTTTGGTAAGGACACCGGGACGTGTCGACCCGCTCCGCCCGCCGCGACGTGCTCGCCTACCCCCTGGGCGATGCGCTCTACCTGAACCTCACGAGCGCTTGCACGCTCGCGTGCGTCTTCTGCCCGAAGATCCGGGACGGCGACTTCGTGGTGGGAGGCTATGACCTCTGGCTCGAGCGCGCCCCCTCGGCGGACGAGGTGTGGCTGTCGGCCTCGGCGCTCGGGCTGGGCGACCGGGCGGAGGTGGTCTTCACCGGACTCGGCGAGCCGACCCGGAGGCTCGCGGTGCTGCTCGACCTCGTGGCGCGCCTCAAGCGGGCGGGCGTCTCTCGGGTGCGGCTCGACACCGACGGGCTCGCGAGCCTCCGCGAGGGGCGCGACGTCGTGCCGGAACTCGTGAGGGCCGGCCTCGACGCGGTGAGCGTCTCCTTGAACGCCCCGGACGCCGCCACCTACGCGCGCCTGTGCCCGAGCCGGTTCGGCGAGCGCGCCTACGAGGCCTGCTGCGATTTCATCAGGGCCGCGGTCCGCTCCCGGCTCGAGGCCTTCGCGAGTTGCGTGGCCTTGCCTGGGCTCTCCGAGGAGGCCTGCCGGGCGAAGGCCGAATCGCTCGGCGCCGGCTTCCGCTGGCGCCCCTACGACCGCCTGGGTCGCATCGAAGGGACGTTGCCACCGGGCGCCGGCTGAAGGCCCCCTCTGGGGTCCCCGAGGCGAGCGCGGGCCGGCGGGAAGGGCTTCACCATTCGAAAACCCTCGCCGTTGAGCCGGGATGCTCCAACACTCCCCCCGCGGGGTTCTCCCGGAAAAGGGGGCAGAACACTGGCTAAGCGGGGGCGATCGGTGCATATGATGCGTCCCTCGCGCAGCCTTTGCGGCTCGAGGGGTGGGCATGAGCGTTGCCAAAGTGGGCCCCCGCATGGCCAAGGAACGCATCCTCGTCGTCGACGACGAGCAGAACGCGCGCCTCGCGCTGCGGACCATCCTCTCCGAGGAGGGGTACGAGATCGCCGAGGCGGCCGACGGGGAGGAGGCGCTCGCCCTTCTGCCCGGGTTCGCGCCGGCGGCCATCCTGGCCGACGTGCGCATGCCGCGCATGGACGGGATCACACTGCTCAAGCGCGCGCGCGAGGCCGGGTCCGACGCGGTGTTCGTGATGATGACGGCCTTCGCGAGCGTCGAGGCGGCGGTGGAGGCCATGCGCGCCGGGGCCGAGAACTACCTCGTGAAGCCGCTCGACGTGAACGCGGTCCTGGTGGTGCTCGAGAAGGCCCTCGAGAAGCTCAGGCTGCAGCGCGACACCGCCAACCTGCGCGAGCGGGTGCGCGAGCGCTATCGCTTCCACAACATCGTCGGCGATGCGCCCGAGCTGCAGGCGGTCTACGAGGTGGTGAAGCGGGCGGCGCCCACCCGCGCCACCGTGCTCATCCTGGGCGAGTCCGGCACCGGCAAGGAGCTCATCGCCCAGGCCCTCCACGAGGAGTCGCCACGGGCGGGCAAGCCCTTCATCAAGGTGAACTGCGCCGCCCTCTCCGAGACCCTGCTCGAGTCCGAGCTGTTCGGGCACGAGAAGGGTTCCTTCACCGGGGCCATCGGCCGCAAGGAAGGGCGCTTCGAGCTCGCCGACGGCGGCACCCTGTTCCTCGACGAGATCGGCGACATCTCCCCCGCCCTGCAGATCAAGCTCCTGCGGGTGCTGCAGCAGCGGGAGTTCGAGCGGGTGGGCGGCACCCAGACCATCAAGGTCGACGTGCGGATGGTGGCGGCGACGAACCGCGACCTCTCGGCCGAGGTGAAGGCCGGCAAGTTCCGCGAGGACCTCTACTACCGGCTCAACGTGGTGGCGGTGACCCTGCCGCCCATGCGGCAGCGCAAGGGCGACATCCCGGCGCTGGTGAGCCACTTCATCGAGAAGTACACCCGCGCCTACGGCAAGGAGATCCGCGGCCTCGCCCCTGGCACCCTGAACGCCCTCCTGAGCCACGACTGGCCCGGCAACGTGCGCGAGCTCGAGAACGTGGTCGAGCGGGCGGTGGTCCTGTGCAAGGGGCCGGAGCTCACCGCCGACGACCTCCCGCCCTCCCTGCGAGGTCCGAGGCCGCGCGAGCGGGTCCCGGGGGCGCTCATCCCGGGGGCGACCCTCTACGAGATCGAGCGGGAGGCCATCCTGCGCACGCTCGAGATGGTGGGGGGCTCGACCTCGCGGGCCGCCGAGATCCTGGGCATCAGCGTGCGCAAGATCCAGTACCGCCTGAAGGAGTACGCGAGCGGCCGGACTCCCCGCGAACCCCCCGAGGGCGAGGGCGAAGGCTCGAGCGGCCCCGAGCGCAGCGCCGAGTAGGGGAGCGCCCCTCCGCTAGCTCTCTCGCGCGCGCGGGAGCTTGAGGACGAAGCGCGCCCCGCCTTCCGGCGTCTCCTCGATGGTGATCGAGCCACCGTGCTGGGTCACGATGGCGTGGACGATCGAGAGGCCGAGCCCGGAGCCCTGCGCCTTGGTGGTGAAGAAGGGCTCGAAGAGGCGGTCGCGCATCTCGGGCGGCACACCCGGCCCGGAGTCGTCGACGTAGATCGTCACCTCGCGCGCCTCGGCGCCCTCGAGCCGGCAGGAGACCCGCACCGTCCCCTCGCGCTCGACGGCGTCGAGCGCGTTCAGCGCCAGGTTCATCACCACCTGGCGCAGGCGCTCCTCGTCGCCGGCCACCCGGGGAACCGGCTCGAAGGCGCGCTCGAGGTGCACCCGGCGCCGCTCGGCCTCGCCGTCGAGCAGGTCGAGGACCTTGGTGAGCACGGTCGGCACGTCGACCGGCCGGGGGTGGAACTCGCGCGGGCGAGCGAACTGGAGGAAGTCCTCGAGGATGTGGTCGAGCCGGCGGATCTCGTCGCGTACCAGGTGGAGCGGCTCGAGCAGCGCCCCTCGCGACTCGCGGGGGAGCTTCTGCAGGCGCCGCTCGAGCACCGCCAGCTGGAGGGCCGCCGCGTTCAAGGGGTTGCGGATCTCGTGCGAGAGCCCGGCGGTCATGGTGCCGACCGCCGCCAGCTTCTCCACCATCTGGGCCCGCCGCGCCAGCTCGCGCTTCTCCGCGTGCAGCCGCACCTGGCGCATGGCCTGCTCGACGGTGACGAGCAGCTCCTGGGTGGCGCAGGGCTTCACGAGGTAGGCGCAGGCGCCGGCCCGCACCGCGGACACCGCCGACTCCAGGGTGGCGAAGCCGGTGAGCAGGACCACCTCCCCGTCGGGGGAGGCCTCCTTGAGCCGCGGCGCCAGGGCCGTCCCGTCGCCGTCGGGCAGGCGCAGGTCGACGAGCGCCACGTCGAAGCCCTCCCGCGCGCCCTGCAGGGCGCTCGCGCAGGTGGCGTGCCCGTGCACGGCGTAGCCGGCCTCGTCCAGGATCTCGGTCAGGTTCTCGACCAGGGCGAGGTTGTCGTCGACGATGAGCAGGCGGGGCCTCTTCTGGAGCGGGTTCATGCGCCCTCGCGGCCCGGCGGCCTCGCGTGGTGGCGCTCGACGGCCTCGAGGAGCGCGGCGGTGTCGAAGGGCTTCGGGAAGAACCCGGCGTGCGGCAAGGGCGGCTCGTCCGGATAGGCGGAGAGAACCAGCATGGGCAGGTCGGGGAACTTCGCATGCAGCCGCTGCATGGCCGTCCCGGCCGGACCGCCCGGCAGCCGCAGGTCCACGAGCGCGCAGAAGGGCTTCACCGGGCCGAGCCGCTCGGTCTCCAGGACCGAGCCAGCCATCACCGACGCGAAGCCCCGGCCGCGCAGGGCCTCGCACAGGTTGTCGCGCAGGGCGGCGTCGTCCTCGATCACCACCACGAGCCCGTCGCGGCGGGCGGCGCGGAGGAGCTCCAGCAGCCGGCCGACGGGCACCGGCTTGGGCAGGGCGGCCAGCAGGCCCTCCCGGCGGGCGGCCTCGAGCTCGTGGTCCTTCACGTAGGCCGTCACCACGATGGCGGCCAGGCCGGGGTCGACGCGGCGGACGCGGTGGACGAGCTCGGCTCCGCTCATGAAGGGCATGCGCATGTCGGTGACCACCGCGTCGAAGCGGGCGCGGGCGGCGAGCCCGAGGGCCGCCTGGCCGCTCTCGGCCACCTCCACCTCGTCCCCGAGGTCGCGCACGATCTCGCCGAGGTTGTCGGCGAACTCCGGGTTGTCGTCGACGATGAGGTAGCGGCGCATGGGGGGCTCACCCGGGCAGC
>DATJVF010000285.1:0-2797 GCA_035501995.1 Anaeromyxobacteraceae bacterium | reverse complement strand
CTTCATGGTGTAAGGGCTGTGGTGCACGGTGAAGATCTGGTTGCCGTGGACGACGAGGTCGTCGCCGTGCGCGGCGTAGAGCAGCTCCGTCCCGCCCTGGGCGGGGAGGGTGCGCGTCTTCACCTGGTAGCCCTGGTAGAGCTCGACGTTGGTGATGTGGACCGAGAGGCACTCGCCCTTCCTGGGCGGGCGGGGCAACGGCCCTCGCAGGTGGACCCGCAGCTCCTGCGGGGTGACGCCAGGCTCGAGGCTCTTCACCGGGCAGATGCCCACCGAGGCGTGGGAACCGGCGAGGCTCGTCGTGCCCATGAAGGACAGGACCTTCTCGTAGCGGACGGCCGGGAAGTGCGGAGCTTGCCGAACCTTCTGTTGCTCCAGGAACTCGAGCAGGGCCTTCAGATCTGCTTCCACGTGGAGACCTCCGTGCGGCTCGATGGCCCGCGGGCGCTCCGGGGGAAGCCCGCGGACGGTTCGAGCGGGGGCATTGTACGCGACTCGAGCGGCGCGAGGCGCGGCCTCGTGACTTCCTCCGCGCCCGGCCGTGGTGCGCGTGGTCGAGGGGCCTTCCGGAGGTCGGGGCACCTCGAACGGGTGCGGAGGAACCGGTCGAGCCTCGGCGCAGAGTGCCGAAGGGCCCCGGGGGGCCCTTCGGCGGCCGGGGGGCCTCAGGGGGCGGCCAAGCGGCTCGCCACGCTGAGGTAGGTGAGGAGCGTCAGGTTGTCGGTGACGGCGAGGGTGAGCGGGGCCGCCGCCAGCGCCGGGTCGAGGCCGAGGCGCCGGAAGAGGCCCGGGACGGCCACCGCCAGCGCCGAGGCGGTGGCCACGGTGAGGGTCATGGTGGCGCAGAGGACGAGCGCGAAGCGGGCGTCGCGGAGCGAGACGAGGCACGCACCGCCCACCACGAGGCCGCAGGCGAGGCCGAGGAGGAGGGCGGCCTCGATCTCGCGCCCGAAGAGGTGGCGCAGCCGGGCCGGGAGGTCGGAGGAGAGCGAGGACAGGGTGACGGCGGAGGTCTGCATGCCGACGCTCTCGGCGACGAGGAGCACCACCGGGACGAAGAAGGCGAGGGCGACGATGCGCTCCACGGTGTGCTCGAAGCGGCCAGCGATGAAGGCGGAGAAGAGCCCGCTCGCCACCGTAAGGAGCAGCCAGGGCAACCGGAGCCGCACGATGCCGAGGGTCCCCGCCCTCTCCTCGCGCTCCGAGACGCCCAGCGAGGCGAGCCAGTCGTGGCGGATCCGCCCCTCGAACTCCCCCATGAGCTGGTCGCTGAAGGCGTCGGCCTGCACCACCCCGAGCAGCCGGCGGTCCCCGTCGACCACCGGAAAGGCCAGAAACCGGTAGGTGGCGAAGAAGTCCTCGAGGAGGGCCCGGTCGCCGTCGGCGGGGAGGGCGATCACCTGGCGCGACGCGATGGCCTCGACCGTCGTGCCCCTGGCGGCGGTGAGCAGCCGGCGCACCGGGACCACGCCGGCGAGCCGGCCCTCGCCGTCGAGGGCGTAGCAGTAGAAGACGGCCTTGTCGGGCGCCGCCCGCAGGACGTCCACCGCCTCCTCGACGGTGCTGGAGAGGGGTACGGCGTAGAAGTCGGGGCGCGCCAGGTCGCGGACGCGCGGGCTGCTTTCGGGCATGGTCGCGGCTATATTGCGCCTGCATGGGAGCGCCCGTCTACGAGGTGGCCAAGGAGGTCGTGTTCAGCGCGGCGCACCAGATCCGGATGCACGGCGGCAAGTGCGAGCGGCTGCACGGGCACAACTGGCGGATCCGGGTGCACGCGCGCGCACGCGAGCTGAACCGCATCGGGATGGTGGTCGACTTCGCCGACCTGCAGCGCATCGTCGGCGAGGTGTGCAGCCGCTTCGACCACCAGAACGTGAACGAGGTCCCTCCCTTCACCGAGGTCAACACGACCGCCGAGAACCTGGCCCGCCACGTCTACCGCGAGGTGAGTGGCGTGCTCGCCACCCTGGAGGGTGGGCGGGTCACGGTGGCCCGGGTCGAGGTCTGGGAGAACGAGGGCTCGCTCGCCACCTACCGGGAGGAGTAGGGCGGCCGCAGTGGACGACCCCTAGGCGGCCTACGCCATCGCTGCGGCTGGGTTCCTGGGCTCACTACCTCGCTGCGCTGCTCCTAACTCCGCAGGCGCTGTGTTCCCCTGCCCGGGGGTAGGTCGCCCTCGCGACACGTCTCTTGAACCGCGAGGTTCCGACAAGGCGCGCCCGGCGACCCGAACGCCATCCCTCGCCGTTTTCGGGCCGCGGGCCGGTCTCGGGCCGGTCGCGCTGTCGCGCCCATGGTCAGACCGCCCTGATAGCCTCCACCAGTGTCGGCGCTGTGCCTCGTCCCGACTCGGCTCCGCGCGGAACGGGCCGCTCGCCGCCTGTGCGACGCCCAGGGCGGTGTGCTGCTCGAGACCCGCGTCAGCACGGTCGACGGCCTCGTGCCTGGCCTCCTTGCGGCGGCGGGGGTCCGCCTTCCCGTGCTGCCGCCGCTTGCCGAGCGCCTGCTCGCGCTGGAGGCCGGGGAGGCGCAAGGCGGCCTCTTTGCGGCGCTCGCGCCCGAGAGCGGGCTCGCGCGGGGGCTCGCCGCAGCGCTCTCGGAACTCCGGCGCGCGGAAGTCGCACCGGGGACCGTCCGCGCCGCGGCGCGGGAGCTCGGAGGTGGTCCCGGGGAGCGGCTCGCCGCGCTCTCCGGGGCGCTCGAGGCCTACGAGGCTCGCCTCGCCGAAGGCGGCGTGCTCGATCGACCGGCCGCGATCAGGGAGGCCGCCCGAGCCCTCGGGCCAAGGGTCGCGAGC
>DATJVF010000284.1:0-2920 GCA_035501995.1 Anaeromyxobacteraceae bacterium | reverse complement strand
GAGATCGCCGCCCTGGTGCACGCGAAGGGCGGGCTGGTCTACGGCGACGGCGCCAACCTGAACGCGCTGCTCGGGGTGGCGCGGCCGGGCGACATGGGCTTCGACGTCATGCAGTTCAACCTCCACAAGACCTTCGCCACCCCGCACGGCGGCGGCGGCCCCGGCTCGGGCCCGGTGGCGGTGGGGGAGAAGCTCGTCCCGTTCCTGCCGCTCCCCCTGGTGGTGCGCGAGGAGGAGCGCTACCGGCTCGTCGAGGAGGAGCGGGAGCGCCCGCAGACCATCGGCCGGCTGCGCGAGTTCCACGGCAACTTCGGGATGTTCGTGCGCGCGCTGGCCCTCATCCGCGAGTACGGCCCGGCCGGGCTACGCGCCACCGGGCAGCTGGCGGTACTGAACGCCAACTACCTGCGCGCCAGGCTGAAGGACGTCTACCACCTGCCCTACGCGACCGATTCCCTGCACGAGGTGGTCTTCACCGACAAGGGGCTCAAGCCCACCGGCGCCACCACCATGGACGTCGCCAAGCGCCTCATCGACCACGGCTTCCACCCGCCCACCGTGTACTTCCCGCTGGTGGTCCAGGGTGCGCTCATGATCGAGCCGACCGAGACCGAGTCCAAGGAGACCCTCGACCAGTTCGTCCTCGGCATGCGCGCCGTGGCGGAGCAGGCGAAGAGCGACCCCGAGGGCCTCAAGGCCGCACCCGTGAAGCCGGTGCGGGCGCGGCTCGACGAGACCCGGGCCGCGCGCCGGCCCATCCTGCGCTGGCGCCCCGGGATGAAGGTCGAGTAGGGCCGGCGGCGCTATTCGTTCCCCGGCGGGGCTCGCCCGAAGAGGCTCGCCAGGCCACGCCCCACCTCGAAGCTGAACCCGAAGGTGAAGGTGATCTCCCCGCGTTCGTCGGCCAGGCCACGGGGCGGGTTCACGAAGGGCTGGGCCCGGCGAAAGGCCTGCACCGCGGCGGTGTCGAGGAAGTCCAGCCCGCTCGAGCGCTGCACGACCACCTCCTTCAGCGCGCCCTGGTCATCGAGCCGCACCGCCAGCACCGTGAGCCAGTCGCGCGGCCCGTAGCGCGACCCGGTCGGATCGCGAGCGCGCATGGCGCCGCTCGGATCCCAGGTGTTGCGCAGCGCCCGCGAGATGCGGTTGAAGTAGCTGGCGTACTTCCACTCGCGGGTGTTGAGGTAGGTCCCATCCCCCTCCTCCACCCCGTCGAGCTTGTCCGGGGCCGGACCGCCCGCCAGGCGATCGTAGGCGGCGGCCGAGGGCCGCAGCTGCAGCGGACCTGGACGGCCGGGGATGCCGAGCGGACCCGCCTCGCCCGGTTCCCCCGGGGACGGCGGGACCCGGCCGCCCGGCGAGAGGAGGCCTCCCTCGCCCTGGACCACCTTCTGGTCGTTCTGCAGACGCAGGTCGCCGCGGGCGTCGAGCCTGAGCGCCAGCTTTTCACGGCTCGCCGGCTCCGCGCGCAGCGGCCCGCCGGCGAGGGGGGTCTGGCTCTCCGGGCGAGCGGCGCCCTCCCCCTGCTACAGGACGCCCTCGCCCCCGCTCTCTCCCGCCGCCACCCCGGGCTCCTCGGCGGGCGCCTTGGCGGTGGCGCCCGGCTCGGACGGCTTCGGCAGCGGGTTCTCGAAGCCCGGTCCGCGGTAGCGGGAGCGGGTCTCCTTCTCGACGGTGCTATTGTGCTCGGCGAGGAAGCGGCTCTCCTTGGGGGGGGTCTGGTTCTTCGACGGCGCCACGTCCACCACCTGTCCGCTCGCCTTCGCCGGGGGAGGAGGAGGGGGGGGAGGAGGCGCGGCCGCCGGGGATGGCAGGACGGGCGAGGGCGCGGCCGGGTTCGAGGTCGCCGGGGCCGGGAGGCGATTCGCGGCCCATTCCCTGGCGGTCAGGGGCGCGAGCTCGACGGCCTGGGGCGCCTCCGGCACCCCTCGCGACCTCGCCGCCCCGACCACGCTCGCCACCGACACGAAATGCAGGGCCGCCGCGTTCGCCAGAAGCGAGATCAGGATCGCTGCCAGGGACCGCAGCCAGGGGCGGGATCGCTTGCGGGTGCGGCGCAGGCTGGGACCGAGGTAGTTCACGCTATCCCGCTGAGATTCTAACAGATCCTTGCTCGGGCGCCCGCCCAGAGCTCCCGCCCCGAGCGGCCCCCGGTTACATTGACCCGCCTCGGCGCCCCGCATTAAAACGCGCGCCGCAGCCATGTCTTCCGCCCGCGCGAGCCGCGACCACCCTGCCCCCTCCGGTGGAGGCCCCGAGACCCCCAAGCGGAGAGGGCTCGTAGGCCGGCGCGCCGCGCTCGCGCTGCTCGCGCTCCTCGCCCTCCCGGCCCTCGGATGGCTCGCGCTCGGCTCTTCCCCGGTGCGCGACCGCCTGCGCAGGGCGGCTGAGGCCGCCCTCGCCTCGCGCCTGCCCGGAGCCCGGCTCGAGAACGGCGTGCGCTGGGACGGGTTCTTCCGCGTGGTCCTGGGGCCGCTCTCCCTCCCCTCGCGCCACCCCGGCTCGCCCCCCCTGCTCTCGGTGGAGCGCATCACCGCGCGCCCCCGCCTGCGGGCGCTCCTCAGAGGGCGGCTCGAGGTCGCCTCCGTCGCGCTCGAGGGCGTGCGCATCACGGCCGGACGACGGGGCGAGGGCCTCCGGGAGCTCGCGACCGTGCTCGCGCCGGCCGGCGAGGGCGCCCGCGGCCCACGGAACGCGGCCGAGGCCCCCCGGATCGCCTTCGAGGACGCGACCGTCCTCTTCGGGTCGCGGGTGCTGGGTCCGCTCGGCGGACAGCTCGGTCTCGCGCGCCAGGACGGGCTCCTCGAGGTCGACCTCCACCTGCGCCTGCCGGGGGGCGGGCGCGGCGCCTTCCACCTGCGCCTCGCCCCGGCGGAGCGCACGCTCGAGGCCCACCTGCGCCGGCTCTCCTCGAGCGCGC
>DATJVF010000283.1:0-5444 GCA_035501995.1 Anaeromyxobacteraceae bacterium | reverse complement strand
CGCCTTCCATGTGCCTTTCTTAGCCCGAGCCCCCCGCGGCCGCAGCGGTCTTCACTTTCGCTTGAGCGAGAGCCCGAGGGTGAAGCGCGCCACCGGCTCCTCCCCGTACCTCTCGGGCACCGTCGCCACCACCTCCACCGGCAGGGTGAGCCGCTCGCCGCTCGCGTCGGCCTCGAGGACCGCCTCCCGGATCCGGCGGCCGTCGCTCGTCTTGAAGACCACGTCCCCGTCGGCCCGCTTCAGGAACTCCGACCGGCAGTCCTTGAAGATGAGCTTCACCCGCCGGTGGCCGGCGAGGATCGCCCGGGTGGCGTTGAGGCCGGCGGCGAGGTCGGCGCCCACGTGCAGCGCCCCGAAGTACATCGAGCCGAGGTGGTTCCTCGTCAGGTATCGGAGCGGGATCTCGACCGCGCAGCCCTCGTCGTCGAGCGCCAGCACCCGCGGGCCGACGAGGAAGATGAGGGGGATGCGCAGGCCGAGGAGCCTTACGAGCGCGGTGGGCTTGAAGAGCACGGGGGACCCTCCCGGCGAGGAGTATACGGCGAGGTCGGCCGCGGGCGGCCGGGGGCCGCGCGCGCTATGAAGAGCCGGTGCTCGAGGGCTTCCATCCTCTCGTCCGGGAGTGGTTCCTCGGCCGCTTCGCCTCGCCCACCGAGCCGCAAGAGGCGGGCTGGCCCGCGATCGGGGCGGGGAGGGACACCCTCCTCTCGGCCCCCACCGGCTCCGGCAAGACCCTGGCCGCCTTCCTGGCCTGCCTGGACCGCCTGGTGCGGGCCGGGCTCGAGGGCCCGCTGCCCGAGAGGACCGAGGTCCTCTACGTCTCGCCGCTCAAGGCCCTCGGGAACGACATCGAGAAGAACCTCGAGGTGCCGCTCGAGGAACTCGCCGCCCTGGCGCGCACGCACGGCCTCGCCCTTTCGCCCATTCGGGTGATGGTGCGAACCGGCGACACCCCGCCCGCCCGGCGCCAGGCCATGGTCCGCCGGCCGCCCCACGTCGTCATCACCACCCCCGAGTCGTTCTACCTCCTGCTCACCAGCCCGCGCGGGCGAAGCCTGCTCTCCACCGTGCGCACCGTCATCGTCGACGAGATCCACGCGGTGGCGAGGGACAAGCGCGGCGCCCACCTCGCCCTCTCCCTCGAGCGGCTGGAGCGCCTCGCCGCGAGAAGGCCCCAGCGCATCGGTCTCTCCGCCACCGTGCGCCCGCTTCCCGAGCTCGGTCGCTTCCTCGTCGGCGCCGGCCGGGTCCACCCGGACGGAACCCCCGACTGCGCCACCGTCGAGGTGGGCCTCTCGAGGCCGCTCGACCTGGCGGTGGAGGTTCCCCGGGACGAGCTGTCGAGCGTGGCCTCGAACGAGCTGTGGAAGGAGACCTACGACCGGGTGGCCGAGCTCGTCTCGGCCCACCGCACCACCCTCGTCTTCGTGAACACGAGGCGGCTCGCCGAACGGGCGGCCCAGGCGCTCGCCCTTCGGGTGGGGGCGCTGCGGGTGGCGGCCCACCACGGCAGCCTGTCCCGCGCCAAGAGGCTCGAGGCCGAGGAACGTCTCAAGTCGGGCGCGCTCGCGTGCCTGGTCGCCACCGCCTCCCTCGAGCTCGGGATCGACGTCGGGGCGGTGGACCTCGTGGTCCAGCTCGGCTCGCCGGGCGCCGTCGCCACCTTCCTGCAGCGGGTCGGGCGCTCCGGGCACTGGCGGGGGGCCGTCCCCAAGGGGCGCCTGTTCCCCATGAGCCGGGACGAGCTCCTCGAGTGCGCGGCGCTCGTGCGCGCCACCCGCGCCGGGCGGATCGAGGAGACCGTCCCGCCCTCCGCTCCCCTCGACATCCTCGCCCAGCAGGTGGTGGCCGAGGTGGCGAGCGCGCCCAGCGAGGCCCCGGTCCTCGAGGAGGAGCTCTTCCACTCCTTCAGGCGGGCCTGGCCCTACCGCGACCTCGCGCGGGCCGAGTTCGACGCGCTCGTGAAGGGGCTCTGCGAGGGGCTCGCCAGCCGGCGCGGGCGGGCGGGGGCGCTCCTCCACCGCGACGCCGTCCACGGCCGGCTGCGAGGACGCCGCGGCGCGCGGCTCGCGGCCTTGACCGGCGGCGGGGCCATCCCCGACACCTCCCAGTACCAGGTGGTGGCGGAACCGGAGGGCGTGGTGGTGGGCCAGCTCGACGAGGACTTCGCGGTGGAGAGCCTGGCCGGCGACGTCTTCCTGCTCGGCACCACCTCCTGGCGCATCCGCCGCATCGAGGCCGGGACGGTGCGGGTCGAGGACGCCCAGGGGGCGCCCCCCGGCATTCCCTTCTGGGTGGCCGAGGCTCCCGGACGGAGCGCCGCGCTCTCCCTCGAGGTCTCCCGCCTGAGAGAGGAGCTCGAGGACCTCCTCGCCGACGAGGAGGCGGCGGTGGCCTGGCTCGCCCGCGAGGGCGCCCTCCCGGAGGCCGGGGCGCGCCAGGCGGTGCGCTACCTCGCGGCCAGCCGGGCCGCGCTCTCGGCGCTCCCCACCCAGCGCACGTTGGTGGCGGAGCGCTTCTTCGACGAGGCGGGCGGCATGCAGCTCGTCGTCCACGCCCCCTTCGGCGCCCGCCTCAACCGGGCGCTCGGGCTCGCCCTGCGCAAGCGCTTCTGCCGCTCGTTCGACTTCGAGCTGCAGGCCGCCGCCACCGACGACGGCGTCCTGCTCTCGCTCGGCCCCCAGCACAGCTTCCCGCTGGAGTCGATCTTCGAGCTCGTCCTCGGCGGCGACCTGCGGGCGGTCCTCGAGACCGCCGCCCTGCAGTCGCCCATGTTCAAGGCGCGCTGGCGCTGGAACCTCACCCGCGCCCTCGCCATCCCGCGCCTCCTCGGCGGCAAGCGGATGCCCCCGCCCATAGCGCGCATGCGCGCCGAGGACCTCCTCGCCGCGGTGTTCCCGCTGGCGGTGGCCTGCCAGGACAACGCCGACCTGCGCGCCGGCCCGGCCGAGATCCCGGACCAGCCCCTCCTGCGGCAGACCCTCCACGACTGCCTCCACGAGGCGATGGACTACCCGGGCCTCGCGGCCCTAGTCGCCCGCGTCGATGCGAAGGAGGTGCGGCTCCTCGCCCGCGACACCGCCGAGCCCTCCCCCATGTCCCACGAGATCGTGGGCGCTCGGCCCTGGGCCTTCCTCGACGACGCGCCGCTCGAGGAGCGGCGGGCCCGCGCGGTCGTCCTGCGCCGCACCCTGCCGTCCGGCGAGGCGGCGCTCCTGCGCACCCTCGACCCGGAGGCCGTGGCGGAGGTGCTCCTGCAGGTCGCCCCCGACGTCCGCGACGCCGAGGAGCTGCACGACCTCCTCCTCGACGAGGGCGTGCGGCCGGCCGCGGAGGGGACGGCCTTCGCGGCCCACCTCGAGGCCCTGGTCCGGGAGGGCCGGGCGGCGCGGGCCACCGTCCTCGGGCGCGAGCTGTGGGTGGCCGCCGAGCGCGTCCACCTCTTCGGCCTCCTCTACCCCGGCCTGGCCCTCCACCCGCCCCTCGCCGTGCTCCCCGCCGAGCCGAGGGCCGCCTCGCCCGAGGAGGCCGCGGCCCGCCTCGTCGCCGGGGCGGTGCCGCGGCTCGGACCCACCACCGCGAGCGCGCTCGCCGGGCGCCTCCTCTTGCCCGTCGGCCTCGTCGAGGGCGCCCTCCTCGCGCTCGAGCGGGACGGCCTCGTCCTGCGCGGACAGTTCACCCCGGAGCTGCCCTACGCGCCCGAGGCGCCCCAGTTCTGCGAGCGGGGGGTGCTGGCCCGCATCCACCGCCTCACCCTCGGCCGGCTGCGCCGGGAGATCGAGCCGGTGGCCGGCCACGACCTCGTGCGCTTCCTCACCCGCTGGCAGCACGTCCTCCCGGGCCAGAAGCTGCACGGTCCGCACGGGATCGCCGAGGCGGTGGGCCAGCTCCAGGGCTTCCACGCCCCGGCGGGCGCCTGGGAGCGCGAGATCTTGCCGGCGCGGGTGGCCGGGTACGAGGAGAGGGCCCTCGACCTCCTCTGCCAGCACGGCGAGGTGGCCTTCGGCCGCCTCTCGGTGGCCGAGAAGGCCGAGCTTCCCGTGCGGCGCCGCAACGCGCCCACCCGCAACGCCCCCTTGACCTTCGCCCTGCGCCAGGACCTCGCCTGGCTCGCCGCCGCGGGCGGGCCCCCGGCGCCGCTCGGCCCATCGGCGAGTGCCCTCGTCGAGCTGCTCCGGCGCGCCGGGGCCTCGTTCCTCGCCGACCTGGCCGCCATGAGCGGGCGCTTGCCCGGCGAGGTGGAGGGGACCCTGTGGGAGCTCGTCTCGGCCGGCGCGGTGACCTGCGACGCCTTCGCCGGCCTGCGCACCCTCATCGAGGGGGGGCGGCCGCGCGCGCTACGGCGGGCCGGGAGCGCCGGGGGGCGCTGGGCGCTCATCGTCCGCCCCGAGACCAAGCCCGCCGAGATCGAGGAGCGCCAGGCCACCCAGTACCTCCGCCGCTGGGGCGTCGTCTTCCGGGACCTCCTGGCGCGAGAGGCAGGGGCACCGCCCTGGCGGGAGCTCTTGCCGATCTACCGGCGCCGCGAGGCGCGCGGGGAGATACGCGGCGGCCGCTTCGTGAGCGGATTCTCCGGCGAGCAGTTTGCACAGGCCGAGGCGGTGAGCGCGCTGAGGGCGGTGCGCCGGGCGCCCGGCGAGCGGCGCGAGCGCGTCGAGCTCTCGGGGGCGGATCCGCTGAACCTCGTCGGCGTCGTCCTCCCGGGCGAGAAGGTGCCCTTCACCCTGGGCGGACGGGTGGCCTACCTCGACGGCGTGCCCACCGCGCCCCGGAGCCTGCGCGCGCTGTAGGCGGCCGGCGCTACCCGCCCGCCACGGCGGGCACCGGACCGGGCGAGAGCACCACCGGCGGCAGGGGGAGCCCCAGCGCCGCCGCCACCGCCCGCACGAGCTCGGCCTCCTCCCAGGTCAGGCAGGCGTCGGCGAGGACGGTCGCCACGCAGGCCTCGAGGACGCGCGCCTTGTCGGCCGGTGCGCATAGGTCGAGCCGCTCGAGGGTGAGGTCGAGCCGGCCGAGGCGGAAGCGCTCGCGCGGCAGGAGGCGCCAGGGCGTGCGCACCCCGAGGGCGCGCGCCCCGGCGTCGAGCGCCGCCTGGGCGGCGGAGGGGTCCCGGCTTCCCAGCCAGGCGAGGCTGGTGAGGAGCTCCAGGCACTCGGGCAGGGCCTCGTCGAGCGAGCGCAGGCGCGCCCGCGGCGGCGCGCCGGCGTCGCGGGCGAGCCGCCGCAGCACGGTGCGGCGCACCGCGAGGTCGAAGGCGGAGAGATCGCCCTCCACCCGCCCCAGCGCGGCGAGGTCGGCGGCGAGGGCCCGGCCCTGCGGCTCCGACAGGTGGTCGAGGGCGGGTAAGGCGAGGCCGAGGAGGGAGAGCCGCTCGCCGGGCCCGGCGGCCTCGAGGGCGCCGAGGAGCTTCTCCACCTCGCGCCCGAGGGCGGGGTCGTTCCGAG
>DATJVF010000282.1:0-10712 GCA_035501995.1 Anaeromyxobacteraceae bacterium | reverse complement strand
CTCGACCGCGAGACTGGCCTGCGCGGGTCCGGGCTCATCTCGGACGTGATGGTGACCGACAGCCCGGGGGTCGGTCCGCCCCGGCTCATCGGTGTCACCGACGGCGGGGTGAACGTCTCCCCGACGCTCGCCGACAAGCGGGCCATCCTGGCGAATGCGGTGCGGGTCTTCCAGAGGCTCGGGATCGAGCGCCCGCGGGTGGCGGTCCTGTGCGCCATCGAGACGGTGAGCTCGGCCATGCCCCACACGGCCGAGGCGGCCGAGCTGGCGGCGGCGGCCGCGCGCGGAGAGCTCGGGAGCTGCGAGGTGTTCGGGCCGGTGGCACTCGACGGCGCGCTGTCGGTGGAGGCCGCCCGCGCCAAGGGGATCCTCCACCCCGCGGCTGGGCGGGCCGACATCCTGCTCGTCCCGGCCATCGAGGTGGGCAACGCGCTCGGGAAGGCCTTCACCTGGCTCGCCGTGAAGCCGGTGGGACACGTGCTGGAGGGCGCCCGGGCCCCGGTGCTCATCCCCTCGCGGGCGGAGGGCGCCATGGACAAGCTGTGCTCGGTGGCCCTGGGTGTCCTGGCCTCGGGGAGGGATGCATGAGCGACCTCGTGCTGGTGGTGAACCCGGGGGCGGGCTCGACCAAGATCGGTCTCTACCGCGATGGCGCGAGCGTGGCCGAGCGGACCGAGCGCCACGGCGCCGAGGAGCTCGCCCGCTGCCCGCGCATCGCCGATCAGCTGCCGCTCCGGGCCGAGCGGGTGCGCGCCTTCCTCGCGCAGACCGAGCTCGTCCGGGGCGCCCTCTCGGCGGTGGTCGGGCGGGGTGGGCTCCTTCGGCCCTTGGAGAGCGGCACCTACCTCGTCGACGAGGCGATGCTCGAGGACGCCACGCGCGCCGCGCGCGGAGAGCACGCGGCTAACCTCGGGGCCCCGCTCGCCCGGGCCATCGCCGACGAGCAGGGCTGCCCGGCCTACGTGGTCGACCCGGTCTCGGTCGATGAGCTCGACCCAGTGGCGCGCTACTCGGGGCTCGCCGGGGTGGAGCGGACGAGCCTGTGTCACGCCCTCAACATGCGCGCGGTGGCGCGGCGCCACGCCGCCGCGGTGGGAAGGCCGCTCGAGGCCTTGCGCCTGGTGGTGGCGCACCTCGGCACCGGCGTCTCCCTCTCCGCGCAGCGCGAGGGGAGGATGGTCGACGTCGTGAACCCCCTCGACGAGGGCCCTTTCGCCGGCGACCGCTGCGGGGGCCTCCCGGCCACCCCGCTCGTCGACCTGTGCTTCGCCCCCGGCGCCGAGCCGCGGGCGGTGAAGAAGCGGATCTTCGGCGACGGCGGCCTCTATTCCTACCTCGGCACGCGCGATGTCCGCGAGGCGGCCGAGCGCGCCCAGCGGGGCGACGAGAAGGCGCGGTCGGTGCTCGACGCGATGGCCTACCAGGTGGGGAAGGCGGTGGGCGAAATGGCCACGGTGCTCCTCGGGCGGGTCGACGCCGTGCTCCTCACCGGAGGGGCGGCCCACGTCGAGGCGCTCGTCGCGGCCGTGCGGCCGCGGGTGGCGTGGATCGCGCCGGTGGTGCTCTACCCTGGCGAGGACGAGCTCCTCGCGCTCGCCGAGGGCGCCCGCCGGGTGCTCCGCGGCGAGGAGCGGGCGAAGCGCTACCGGGAGGGCGCCTGACGGGGCTCTAGCGGAGCCCCTCCCCGGTGGTGGCCGGCACGACCTTGCCGTACTTCACGCCCTTCGTGCTCACGAGCCCCTCGCCCATCCTCACCACGTTCCTCGCGCTACCGCGCAGGACGAGCACCTCCAGGCAGTTGTGGGCGTCCATGTGGACGTGCAGGGCCGACACCACCGCCTTGTGGTTCTCGTGCTGGATGTGAGCGAGCTTCTGGGCCAGGTTCGAGGAGTCGTGGCCGTAGACGAGCGTCACCACCGCCACCCGCTCCCCCTCACCATCCGACTCCGACCAGGCGCGCTGCACGAGCGCGTCGCGGATGAGGTCGCGGATGGCCTCCGAGCGGTTCACGTAGCCCTTCTCGGCGATGAGCGCGTCGAACTGCTGCAAGAGGTCGTCCTCGAGGCTTATCCCGATGCGCTCCAGCATGGCTCCTCCGCTTGGCTTGGGGAGGCTAGACCGCCCGGCCTCCGCCCGGCAACCCGCGGGACCGCCCCTCCCCGGCTCCTCGATCGAGCGGTGCGGGCGTCGGCCCCGGTCGGGTTGCGCATTCGGCTGTCCTCGATGGTCGCCGTGGCGGGTCCCGGGGAGGAGGTGCGGGGCTCTTCCCGGCAGGCTCGCGGCCCTTCCCTGCGGCGCGGGACCCAAAGGCCACGGAAGATTCCATTGCGCCCGGATGGCGCAGTGCGCAAGATCAGGGCGGCCGCTGGTTGATTCTGGAATCAACGGAGGCACGATGCCCCTCAAGATCCTGGTGACCGCGAAGAGAGTCGAGGACCCCGAGTCGAAGATCCGCGTGCGCCCGGACGGCGGCGGGATCGTCACCGAGGGCGTGAACTACAAGATGAACCCCTTCGACGAGATCGCGGTCGAGGAGGCGTTGCGCCTCAAGGAGAGGCACGGCGGCGAGGTGGTGGTGGCCGCCATCGGCGGCGAGAAGTCGGCCATCGAGATCCGGGCCGCCCTGGCCATGGGCGCCGATCGCGGGCTGCTCGTGCGCCACGAGGGGGCCTTGGACCCGGTGGTGTGCTCGGCCCTCCTGGCGAAGCTCTACGAGCGGGAGAGGCCCGACCTCGTCATCCTCGGCAAGCAGTCGATCGACGACGACCAGGCCCACACCGGCCAGTACCTGGCCGAGCGCCTTGGCCTCCCCCAGGCCACCTGCGCCTCCAAGACCGAGAGCCTGGAGAGCGAGGCCGAGCAGAAGAAGATGCCCGGCCTCCTCCTCTCCGCGGACGGCAAGTCCCTCACGGTGGTGCGCGAGGTCGACGGGGGCGTCGAGACCCTGCTCCTCAGCCTGCCGGCCGTGGTGACGACCGACCTGCGCCTCAACAAGCCCCGCTTCGCCTCGCTGCCCGGGATCATGAAGGCCAAGAAGAAGGAGCTGAAGGAGATCCCGGCGCAGGAGCTCGGGGTGCATCTCGCCCCCAAGGTCCTCCTGCGCCGGCTGGCAGAGCCGCCGAGGCGCAAGGGCGGCGTGAAGGTGGCCGACGTGAACGAGCTGTGGGCGAAGCTCCACGGCGAGGCCAAGGTCCTCTAGGCACCCCAGGGAAAAGACGCGCGCCGCCGGAGCGCGTGCGCGGACCGGCGAAGGAGTACCACCATGGCGAACGTCCTCGTCGTCGCGGAGCAGCACTCGGGGGCCTTGAAGAAGTCGACCCTGCACGCGCTCTCGGCCGGGCGCGACCTCGCGCGGCGGGCCGGCGGGCGCCTGTCGGTGCTGGTCCTCGGCAAGGGGGTGGGCCAGGTGGCGGAGGCCCTGCGGGCCTACGCCGACGTGCTCCTCGCCGAGGCGCCGGCCCTGGAGCACTACCTCGCCGAGGCGTACGCCCCGGTGGTGGCCGAGGTCGCCCGCCGCACCGAGACCACCTACCTCGGCGCGGCGGCCACCGCCTTCGGCCGGGATCTGTTGCCGCGCGCGGCCGCCCGGCTCGAGGCGGCGGTCGCGAACGACGTGCTCTCCTTCGCGGGCGAGGGCGAGAAGGTGACCTTCCTCCGTCCCATGTGGGCCGGAAACGTGCTCGCGGAGGTCGAACTCGTCACCCCGGTGAAGGTCTTCACCGTGCGCCCCACCGAGTTCCCGCTCGCGAGCCCGGCGGAGAGCGCGGGGAGCGTCGCGCCCTTCCCCGTGGCCCTTGACCCCGCGACGCTCCGGAGCCGCTTCATCGAGTTCCGCGAGGTGAAGAGCGAGCGACCCGAGCTCTCCGAGGCGCGGGTGGTGGTCTCGGGGGGACGCGGCACCAAGGGCGACTTCAAGGAGGTCGAGGCGCTCGCCGACGAGCTCGGTGCGGCCGTCGGGGCGAGCCGGGCCGCGGTCGACGCGGGCTGGGTACCGAACGACTGGCAGGTGGGCCAGACCGGCAAGGTGGTGGCCCCCGAGCTCTACATCGCGGCCGGCATCTCGGGCGCCATCCAGCACCTCGCCGGGATGAAGGGCGCCAAGGTCATCGTGGCGGTGAACAAGGATCCCGACGCCCCCATCTTCCAGCTCGCCGACTACGGCCTGGTGGCGGACCTCTTCAAGGCGCTCCCCGAGCTGCGCGCCAAGGTGCGGGCCGGCAAAGGCTAGCCCGTCCCAAGAGCGCGGTCATGACGGAAGCGCGGCTCGCGGCCCTGGGGGTGACCCGGCTCCCCTTGCCCGTCCCGTTCCCGCAGGCGGGTGGCCCGGTCAACGTCTACCTCGTGGAGGAGGACGGCGGTCTGCTCCTCTTCGACGCCGGCCTCGGGACCGCCGAGGCCGAGGAGGCGCTCGGGGAGGGATTCGCCCGGGCGGGCCGCCGCTTCGACGAGGTCCGGCGCATCGTGCTCTCGCACGGGCACGTCGACCACTTCGGTGCGGCGAGGTCCATCCTCGAGCGCGCCGGCCGGCCGATCGAGGTGCGGGTGCACCCGGCCGACTGGGGGAAGGTGGCGGCGGCCGCGCCGGGCATGAGGGAGCTCTGGCCGCTCTACGGCGCCCACCTCGCGAGGCTGGGGGTGCCGGAGGCGGTGCTCGCCGAGGTCGCGCGCGAGCTCGGGGGCGGCTTCACCTTCGCCCGCCGCCTCGAGGCGGTCGACCCGCTGGTTCCCGGCGAGGTGCTAAGGACGCGCCACCTCGCCCTGGAGGTGGTCCACATGCCGGGCCACACCCCGGGCCTGTGCGGCCTCTACGAGCGGCGCCACCGGCTCTTCTTCTCGGCCGATCACCTGCTCGAGAAGGTCTCGCCGAACCCGCTCATCGAGCTCGGCCCCCGCGGGGAGGAGGGGCGCTTCCGCCCTCTCGTCGCCTACCTCGACTCCCTCGAGACCCTGCGGCGGCTGGAGGTGGACCTCGTGCTCCCGGGCCACGGGCCGCCCTTCGGCGATCACCGGCGGGTCATCGACGGGCTCTTGCAGTTCTACGCGAGGCGGCAGGAGAAGGTGAGCGAGCTCCTCGCCGAGGGAGCGAGGACCGGCTACGAGGTGACGCGCGCGCTCTTCCCGCGGACGGCCCCGGGCGACCTCTTCCTCGCGATCTCGGAGGCCGTCGCGAACCTGGAGGTGCTGGAGGCGCGGGGCCTCGTGACGAGGGCGCTCGAGGAGGGCGTCTACCGCTTCTCCCTCGCCCTCCCGAAGGTCGGAGCGGCCCCCTAACGCGGCCGTCCGGTCTCGCCGAGGGGGGCGAGGCCTCGAAGAGGCGTGGACCGTGGAGGCCGCGCCCCCGTGGTAGAACGCCGGGCGTGCCGGACCTGGCGCTCCTCGCCCTGACGCTCCTCTGGGGCACGACCTTCCTGCTCGTGAAGCGCGCCCTCGAGGGCACCTCGACGGCCGCCTTTCTCCTCCTGCGCTTCGGGGTCGCCGTCCTCGCCCTCGCCGGGGTGGCGCTCGTGCGGCGCGCCCGCTTCACCCGCGCCCTCTTGTGGCACGGGGTCCTGCTCGGCCTCGCCATGTTCCTGGGGTTCGCGCTGCAGACCCTGGGGCTCCGCTACACCACGCCCGCGCGCTCGGGCTTCATCACCGGGCTCGCCGCGGTGGCGACCCCCTTCTTCGCTCGCTTCGCGCTCGGGCGGCCCGTCCCGCGCTCGGCCTTCGCCGGGATCGCCCTCGCCTTGGCCGGGCTCCTCCTGCTAACCCGCCCCTTCGGCGGCGCCCCGGGCGCGTTCTACCTCGGCGACGTCCTCACCCTCGCCTGCGCCGTCGCCTACGGATTCCAGATCGTCTTCACCTCCGAGTGGTCGCCGCGCCACCCCCTCGCGCCGCTCGTGCTCGTCGAGGTCGCGACCACCCTCGCGCTCGCGCCCCTCCTCCTCCCCCTGGAACCCTGGCGGCTCTCCTTCGCCCCGGGCTTCTTCGGGATCGTGCTCTTCACCGGGCTCGGCATGACCGCCCTCGCCTTCTTCGTCATGGCCTGGGCGCAGCGCCACACCACCGCCGTGCGCGCCGCGCTCATCTTCACCCTCGAACCCCTGGCCGCCGCCCTCTTCTCGCACCTCGTGGGGGGGGAGCCGCTCCTCGCCCTCGACTGGCTGGGGGGCGGCCTGATGGTGCTCGGGGTGGCGGTGGGCGAGGTGGGCGGCGCGCTCGCCGCCCGGCCCAGGGCCACCGGGACCCCTTTGGAGCGTTCGGCGGAGGCGCCGGCGAGGCCTGCTCGAGGCCGTTGCGGCTAGCGGGCCAGCACCTCATAGCGCGGGCCCCTCGTGACCGATGTCGGGGGGGCGCGGTAGATCGCTAAGGGTGAGGCGCCTTCCCATAGAGCTCCGCGACGGGCAGCTGCGGGTGGCGGAAAGCGGTCTCTTCCTCGACGCCCACCGCCGCGCCGGCTGCGCCTTCGTGAGCCACGCCCACGGCGACCACATCGCCCGCCACGACCGCACCATCGCCACCGCCGCCACCCTCGCCCTCATGCGCCACCGCCTGGGCGCCCGCGGCAAGGGGGAGGGGCTGGCGGTCTCTTACCGAAAGCCGTTCGGGCTCTCCGACCTCACCCTCGAGCTCTTTCCCGCCGGCCACGTGCTCGGCTCCGCGCAGCTCCGGGTCACCCGCGACGGCGTCGCGCTCGGCTACTCGGGCGACCTGTGCCTCGAGCCGAACCTCGCCGCCGAGTCGGCCGAGGTGATGCCCTGCGACGTCCTGGTGCTCGAGTCCACCTTCGGCCTCCCCCGCTACGTCTTTCCGCCCAAGGAGAAGGTGCTCGGCGAGGTGCGCCAATTCGTCGACCGGGCCCTCTCGGACCGGGCGACGCCGGTGCTCCTCGCCTACGCGCTCGGCAAGGCCCAGGAGATCCTGAAGTACCTGGGCGAGGCGGGTTACCCCTGCCGCGCCCACGCCACCGTCCTAGCCGTGAACCGCGTCTACGCCGCAGAGGGGGTGCGCCTGGCGGGCGTCCTACCCCTGGGCCCGGAGGGGCCCGGGCCGGGGGAGGTGGTGGTGGCGCCGCCCCACCTCGCGCGGAGCGGGGCGGTCCTCGCCATCCCGCGGCGCCGCACCGCGGTCCTCTCCGGTTGGGCCCTCGACGGCTGGCGCGGCTTCCGCGGCGCCGACGCCGCCTTCCCGCTCTCCGACCACGCGGATTTCCCGTCGCTCATCCGCTACGCGCGGTCGACCGGGGCGAGCCGGGTGCTCACCGTCCACGGCTACGCGCGCGAGCTCGCGGCCGCGCTGCGCCGGGAAGGCCTGCGCGCCGAGCCGCTCGTGGAGCGCGAGCAGCTCGAGCTCCTCTAACGGGAGCGAGGAGGGCGCCCTCGAAGCGTCGCGCGGGGGGCCGCGCCGTAGTAGAACGGCCTCGTGCTCGCCCTCAAGGTCAGCCCCGACGCCTCCGGGCAGAGGCTGGACAAGTTCCTGCGCCGCGCGCTCAAGGAGGTTCCGCTCTCCCACATCTACAAGCTGCTCCGCACCCGCAGGGTGCGGGTGAACGGCGGGCGCGGGAGGGCCGAGCAGATCCTCTCCGAGGGCGACGCGGTCCTGGTGCGCGGCGACGAGGAGCGCCTGCGCGGGGCGCCCGACGAGCGCGCGCCGGCGAGGGAGGTCCTGCGGGTGAGCTTCGAGGTGCTCTTCGAGGACGAGCACCTCCTCGCCGTGGACAAGCCGGCCGGGCTGGCGGCGCACCCCGGGACCGGCCTCAGCGGGCCGACCCTGGTCGAGGAGGCGCGCGCCTACCTCAAGGTCCCGCCCGCGCTGCCCGCGACCGAGTTTCGGCCCTCCCCGGCCCACCGGCTCGATCGCGACACCTCCGGCATCGTGCTCGTCGCGAAGACCCGCCGGGCGATGGCCGGCCTCACCGCCCTCTTCACCGAGGGGGAACGGGTGCACAAGGCCTACCTCGCCCTCGCCAAGGGCAAGATGCCCCGCCCCGCCGGCACGGTCGAGCTCCCCCTCTCCGAGCACGAGCAGACCGCGCGATCGAAGGCCCTGCGCGGCGTCCACTTCCAGCCCGCCACCACCCACTACCGCGTGCTCTCGGCCACGAGCGAGGCCTCGCTCCTCGAGCTCAGGCTCGAGACCGGGCGCACCCACCAGATCCGCCGCCACCTCGAGGCCATCGGCCACCCGGTGGCGGGCGACCGGCGCTACGGGGACTTTCCCTTCAACCGCCTGGCGCGGACCCGCTGGGGCCTGTGTCGGATGTTTCTGCACTCCGCCCGGCTCAGGATTCCCCATCCGGTCGAGGCGCGCACCCTGGAGCTCGAGGCGCCGCTCCCCGAGGAGCTGCGTGCGGTGCTCGTCCGCGCGAACCTCCCCTTCGCGGGCCGGTGAGGCCAGGGCCACGTTGATCCGGGGGGGAATCGGCGCGTACAGTCCCGGCCCGATGTGCCCGATCGAGGACCCCGCCCCGGGCGAGGCTCCGCCGGCCCCGCCCGAGCCGCCGAGGGTGGTGTTCCACCCGCGCCGGCGCTCCTGGCTCACCTATCTGGTCCTCTCGCTCGCCCTCGTGCTCCTCCTCCTCGCCGGCGCGGGCGCGGTGGGCGGGGTCCTCGCCTACCGCCACTTCGCGCAGGGCCTGCCCGAGATCCCGAGCCTGTCCGAGTACCGGCCGCCGGTGGTGACCGAGCTCTACTCGGCCGACGGCGAACTCACCGGCGAGCTCTTCGAGCAGCGCCGCAAGGTCATCCCCTACGAGCGCATCCCCCGCCGGCTCATCCAGGCGGTGCTGGCCTCGGAGGACAAGACCTTCTTCGAGCACCGCGGGGTGGACTGGCTCGGCACCCTGCGGGCGGCGGTGAACACCTACCTGCTGCGCCGCCGCATGCAGGGCGGCTCCACCATCACCCAGCAGACCGCCAAGTCGCTGCTCGTCTCGGCCGAGGGCTTCGAGGCCGGGACGAGGCGCAACCTGCGCCGCAAGGTGCGCGAGCTCATCCTGGCCCGGCGCCTGGAGGACGCCTTCGACAAGGAGGAGATCCTCTGGCTCTACCTGAACAGCGTCTTCCTCGGGCACCACAGCTACGGGGTGCAGGCGGCCGCGCAGAACTACTTCCGCAAGAACGTGGAGGACCTCGACCTCTCCGAGGTGGCCCTGCTCGCCGGGCTGCCCCAGGCCCCGAGCAAGTACTCGCCCTTCTCGAACCCCGAGGCGGCCAAGGCCCGCCGGCGCTACGTCCTGCGCCGCATGTACGAGGAGGGCGCCATCACCGCCGAGGAGCGGGCCAAGGCCGACCAGGCGGAGGTGAAGGTCTACCCGCTCGAGGATCCGTTCCGGGACCTGGCGCCGTTCTACGCCGAGCAGGTGCGAAGGCAGCTCGTGGAGCGCTACGGCAACGAGCGGGTCCTGAACGACGGCCTGCGGGTCGAGATGGCGATGGACCTCGAGAAGCAGCGGGCCGCCCAGAGCGCCATGCTGGCGGGGCTCATGGAGGTCGACCACCGCCAGGGCTACCTCGGGCCGGTCGGGCACGTCGAGGGCGCCGAGAGGGACGAGCTCGCCCAGAAGCTCGCCCGGGCCTGGCCGGAGGCCCCGGCGGTCGGCGAGTACGCGGTGGGCCTCGTCACCCGGGTGGACGACGCCGCCCTCACCGTGCGGGTGGAGGTGGGGAAGACGAGGGGGGTCCTCCCCATCGCCGGCATGCGCTGGGCCCGCCGACCCAACCCCGAGCAGAGCTACCCGGACGCCCTCATCTCGCGCCCCTCCGTCGCCCTCAAGGAGGGCGACGTCATCCTGGTGAGGCGGGTGGAGCGCTCCGAGCTCGCCGCGCGCGAGCCCAAGGAGCGAGCGCACCTCGTGCCCGAGGCCGAGGTGCTCTTCGCGCTCGAGCAGGAGCCCAAGCTGCAGGGCGCCCTCGTCTCCATCGAACCCTTCACCGGCTACGTGGCGGCCATGGTGGGGGGCTATGACTTCGACGCGAGCGAGTTCAACCGGGCCTTCCAGGCCTGCCGGCAGCCGGGCTCGGCCTTCAAGCCCATCGTCTACTCGGGGGTCATCGAGAAGCTCAACTACACCCCGGCCACCATGCTCACCGACGCGCCGGTGGTCTACCGCGACGAGGCCTCCGGCGTCTCCTGGAAGCCGGAGAACTTCGGCGGCTCCTTCAAGGGCGACGTCACCCTGCGCGACGCACTCGTGCACTCGATGAACCTGCCGGCGGTGAAGGCCGCCGCGGCCCTGGGCGTCGACAACCTCGTCGCCTGGGCCCAGAACGTCGGCCTCGGGACGCCCGTCAAGCGCGAGCTCGGCAGCGCCATCGGCTCCTCCTGCACCACCCTGTGGAGCCTCGCCAACGTCTACGCCCTCCTCGACCGCTACGGCGAGAAGGGCGAGTCGACTCTGGTGAGGCGCGTGCAGGACCGCGACGGGCGCCTGCTCGAGGACCACAGCGCGCCGCGCGACCCCTTCGTGCCCCTCACCAGCAGGCTCGCCGCCGCGGCGGCGGAGGTGGAGCGGGTCCCCCAGCGCGTCATGGACCCGCGCTCGGCCTTCATCACCGTCTCGCTCATGCACGAGGTGGCGACGGTGGGCACCGGCGCCCAGGCGGCGAAGCTCGGCAAGCCGGCCGCCGGCAAGACCGGGACCACCAACGACTCGTTCGACACCTGGTTCATGGGGTTCACGCACGACCTCGCCACCGGCGTCTGGCTCGGCTACGACATCAACGAGACGCCGC
>DATJVF010000281.1:0-8015 GCA_035501995.1 Anaeromyxobacteraceae bacterium | reverse complement strand
TCAGGCGAAGGTGGTGCACCAGACCGCCGCCGAGGTCTTCAAGGAGCGAGGCCGCAAGGTCCGCTACTCGGTCGGCACCATGATCGAGGTGCCGCGTGGGGCGCTCGCTGCCGCGGAGATCGCCAAGACCGCCGAGTTCTTTTCGTTCGGGACGAACGATCTCACGCAAACCACCTTCGGCCTGTCGCGCGACGACGTCGGGTCCGTGCTCGCCTCCTACCTGGAGCGGGAGATCTACCCGGGCGATCCCTTCGTCAGCATCGACCGGGACGGCGTCGGGGTGCTCATGCGCTTCGCCGTCGCCGGAGGGCGCTCGGCGCGGCCGGGGATGAAGATGGGCATCTGCGGCGAGCACGGCGGCGATCCGAAGAGCGTCGAGTTCTGCCACGAGATCGGGCTCGACTACGTCTCCTGCTCCCCGTTCCGGCTGCCCATCGCGCGCCTCGCCGCCGCCCAGGCCGCGCTGAAAGAGGAGGCCGCCAAGTCCGCCCGGCCGCAGAAGGCCGCCAAGGCCAAGAACGGCGCGGTGAACGGCAAGGCGGCCCGCGCCAAGAAGCCGGCCCAAAAGGCCAAGGCCAAGAAGAGCCGCTCGGCCCGCGCCTAGAGCTCGGCTGACCCCGGGTCGGGCCCGTCCCATGCGATCGGGCCCGACCGGCGCCTTTCCTGCTGGCGCGCCGCTTGCTTATCCGATCGGGTAGGCGCCGCTCGAAGGCGGCGCCTTTTTTGACCCTCGCCCCGCCGTTCGGCAAACTCACCCGACCGATGTCGCACCACCGCCTCGCCCCGTGGCTGCTCGCCCCCTGCCTGGCCCTCTTCGCCGTCCTCTCCGTGCCCTGGCGAAGCGCCTCGGCCGACCAGGAGGCGGAGGCCGCCCCGGCGGCCGAGCCCTCGGCTGAGCTGGCGGCCGACGGGGTGGCAGGCCCCTCGCCGGACGCAGCGGTTGCAGCCGAGGCCACCCCGGCGCAACAGTTGCTCGGCCCCATGAGCTACGACGGCGAGCGCGACCGCTACGTCGCGCCGCTCGGCGCCTCGCGGGCCGTCCTCTCGGTCGCGCCCCGGCTGCAGCAGCGCCTCGAGAAGCTGCTCTCCGGCTACCGGGTGCCGCTCGGCGCGGTGGTGCTGCTCGAGCCGAGGACCGGCCGCGTGCTGGCGCTCGCCGAGCACGCCGAGCGGGGCCCGAAGACCCACCCCGCCCTGGAGCCCATCGCCCCGGCGGCCAGCATCTTCAAGATCGTGACCAGCGCCGCCCTGCTCGAAGGCGGCGTCGCCCCCGACGCCGAGGTGTGCTTCCACGGCGGTCGCCACCGCATCGACAAGCGCCTGCTCGACGACAATCCCCGCCGCGACCGGCGCTGCCTGACCCTGGCCTCGGCGCTGGGCCACAGCGCCAACGTGGTCTTCGCGAAGCTCGCCGGCCGCGACCTCACCGCTCGTCTCCTGCGCGCCGAGGCGAGCCGCTTCCTGTTCGACGCCCCCATTCCCTTCGACTGGAAGGTCGAGCCCTCGCCGGCCCCCATCGCCGAGGATCCCTTCGACCTCGCCACCACCGCGGCCGGCTTCGGGCCGGTGCGCCTCTCGCCGCTCCACGGCGCCCTCATCGCGGCCATCGTCGCCGACGGTGGCCGCTTCGTGCCCCCCCGCCTGGTCGACGAGGTGGACGGGGCGCCCGCCCCGCCCCGCGCCGGCGAGGCGCAGGTGATAAGCCCCGAGGTGGCGGCCGACCTCGCCCTCATGATGCAGACCACGGTCACCGAGGGCACCGCCCGCAAGATCTTCCGCCGCGACCGCTTCGCCAGGCGCTCCCCGCTGCGCGAGGTCGCGGTGGCCGGCAAGACCGGCAGCCTCGCCGACCGCGAGCCCTACCGCGACTACTCGTGGTTCGTGGGCTTCGCCCCGGTCGAGGACCCACAGGTGGCGGTGGCGGCGGTGGTGGTGAACGAGCTCCGCTGGCGCGTCAAGGCCTCCTTCGTCGCCCACGAGGCCCTCGCCGCCTACTTCGGCGAGGAAGGCCACCCCGACCGCACCGCCTCGGCCCGCGGGCCCTGACCGCGCCTGCCTTCAGGACAGCTCGACGATCCGCCCGTCGACGAACTTCTGCAGCGCCCGCAGCACCTCCGGCTCGGCGAGCGGGGCGAGCTTCACGATCTGGCGCAGGTCGCGCGTGCCGTCGCAGCGCCCGAGCAGGTACTTCTCGGCCGCCGAGAGCCGCATGAGCGCCACGTCTTGGGCCTTCACCTTGAGGCGCGGGGTGCGCGGCGGATCGAGGAAGGCGCGGCGCAGATCGCGGAGCGCCTCCTCGCTCTCGGCCGGCGGCGGAGGGGCCGGGTCGGGGGCGCTGAGGTCGATGTCCTCGGCGGCCTCCAGGATCCCCTGGCGGTTCAGGGCGTAGAGGCGCTGGTAGAGGTGGAAGTCGGTGGCGTGCAGGGCGAGGCCCACCTCGTCGATGGTCTTGCCCTCCCGGGCGAGCTCGAGCAAGCGGGCGTCTACGCTGCCCTCGAGGAGGTCCGGGGGGACCTTGGCCTCGTCCACCGCCAGGGTGGCGGTCCCGGTCGGGAACTGGGCCCTGAAGGCCTGCCAGGCGGTGGTGCGAAACTCCGCCTCGCGGACGATCTCGAGGAGCGGCACCTCCACGTCGAGCTCGTCCACCGGCGGGGGCGCCGCGTCGTCCACCCGGAACACCCCCGAGTCCCAGACGAAGGCGTCGAGCAGGGTCTCGCGGATCTTGAGGGCCAGGGTGTCCCGGATCACCTCCGGCTGCACGAGGCCCACCATGGTGAGCACCTTGCCGAGCCGGATCTTGGTCTCCTCCTGGGTCTCGAAGGCCTTGGTGAGCTGCTCCTCGGTGATGTGGCCGAAGTTCATGAGCAGCTGGCCCAGGTACTCCCGCGGGTCGTTGGAGGAGGCGCCCACCGCCACCCCGCTCACGACGAAGAGCACCTTGCGCACGGTGCCGCGCTCGCAGCTGAGGCTGCCGCTCACCTGCCGGCGGGCGAGGAACTCCACCAGGTCCGGGAGGGGCATGAGGGCGAAGGTGCCCATGAGGCCGCGCACGCGGGGCGAGTGTCGCGCGAAGGTGCACCTGGCGGCAAGGCGCCCTTCTCGTGTAGATAGCGCCCATGAAGCGCACCCAGTTCATGCTCCTCGGCCTGGCGGTCCTGGCGGCCGGGGCGATCCTCGCCCAGGCGCTTCTCCCCGCGCGCCACCCGCCCGCCGTGCGCCGGGCTCTCACCCCGCAGGAGCAGGAGAAGGCCGAGGAGCGCCTGCTCGACGAGCAGGCCTTCTCGCACCCCGTGAACGCCCCGGCCCCCGACGTCACCGTGCTCGGCCCGGACGGGCAGAAGGTCCGGCTCTCGAACCTGCGCGGCAAGGTGGTCTTCGTGAACTTCTGGGCCACCTGGTGTCCTCCGTGCGTGGAGGAGATGCCGTCCATGCTGAGCCTCGGGGCCCACCTCGCCAAGGATCACCCCGACCGATTCCGGATGGTGGCCATCTCCGGCGACGACACCTGGCAGGCCATCCACGATTACTTCCAGAAGAACTTCGGCGGGGCCCCGGCCTTCCTGGAGGTGGTGCGCGACCCCGACGCCTCGGCGGCCCGCTCCTACTACTGCGCCGCCCGCGGCTACTGCCCGGACGTGAAGTTCCCCGAAACCTACATCGTCGACCGCGCGGGGCGCATCGTCGCCATGATGGTCGGCCCGCGCGACTGGTCCTCGCCCGAGGCGAGGAGCCTGCTCGACTTCCTCATCCAGGGCTGAGGACCGCGGGCGGCCCCAAAGGGTCTCTTCCCGGGGCGGGCCGGCCGGCAGGCGTCCGGCCGACCGTGCGCCCAGAAGGGTCCTAACAGCACCGGCGAGGGGGGCGCGCGGTATCGCCCTGTACGGTCCTGTTCTCCGTGCGGTTTTGGCCCAGCGAAGGGGTGGGGAGCGACGCCAGCGGCCCTGACCCGCCGGGGCCTATTGGGCGGCAGCGGCGCCGTCCAGGGGGCGCGCCTTCCCCCCGTGATCTCGGGAAGAAAGCCCACCCTTGCGCCCGGGGCGCTCGCCGTTCCGGGGTGGGCATCGTCACCCAGCGTCTCAGCCGAGCCGCCGAGCCGTCACGGTTTTGGCTTGAAGGCCCTCGTGGGCGTGCACTATAAACGGCCCAGAAAACAGCGGTTCTGGCGATCGACGGCCCCGGAGGGCGCGTGGCGGAGGGCTCGAACGGTATCCCGGTGGTGGTGCTCGGCCTGGGTCTCATCGGCCGGGCGATTGCCCGGGCGGCGCTCGAGAAGCCGGAACTCCACCTCGTGGGCGCGGTCGATCCGGCTCATGAGGGGGAGCGCCTCGAGGAGGTCCTCGCCTCGCCCGCGCCGCCCCTCGTCGTGGCGGCGGATCCCGAGCGCGCCTACGCGGGAGCGGCGGGCGGGGTGGCCTTCGTCGCCACCTCTTCTTCCTTCGAGGCGGTGCTCGCGGACCTCGAGCGGGCGGCGCGCGCCGGGCTCTCGGTCGTCTCGACCTGCGAGGAGCTCGCTTACCCCTGGCTCAAGTACGAGGAGCAGGCGGAGGCGCTCGACGCCCTGTGCGAGGCGCGGGACATCGCGGTGGTCGGCCTGGGCGTGAACCCCGGCTTCGCCCTCGACCGGTTGCCGGCCTTCCTCTCGCAGGTGACGGGCCCGGTGCGCCACCTGCGGGCCCTGCGGGTGCAGGACCTCGCCGAGCGGCGCCCCGCCCTGCAGCGCAAGGTGGGGGCCGGACTCTCCGAGCAGGCGTTCCACGCCGCGGTCGACCGCGGGGAGCTCGGCCACGTCGGCCTGGCCGAGTCGGCCATGCTGGCCGCGCTGGGCTGCGGCTTCGAGCTCGACGAGGTGGAGGAGGAGCTCGTCCCGCTCATCGCCGAGGAGGACCACGACCGGCTGCCGGTGCGCGCCGGGCAGGTGGCGGGCCTGCGCCAGCTCGCGCGCGGGTACACCGACGGCGCGGAGCGGGTCCAGCTCGACCTCGTCATCGCGGCCGGGGCGGAGGACCCGCGCGACGAGGTGGAGCTCGACGCCCGTCCGCGGGTGAAGCTGCGGCTGGAGGGGGGCCTCCCCGGGGACGAGGCCACCGCCTGGGCGGTGGTCAACGCGGCCCCCGCCGTCACCGTGCTGCGCGGGCTCGTCACCGTGCTCGACCTACCGGCCGGACGCTAGGGGGACCATGCTCGAGAAGTCGCTCATCGGAAGGGAGAGCGAGCCCCTCGTGCAGGAGGTGGAGAAGGGGGCCATCCGCCGCTTCGTGGAGGCGACCGGCGACCCCAACCCCATCTACGTGGACGAGGAGGCCGCCCGCGCCGCCGGGTACAGAGGGATCGTGGCCCCCCCCACCTTCCCGGCGGTGCTCTCGGTGAACGAGCGCTTCCGGCACTCGCTCGACCTCGGCACCCGCACCCTGCTCCACAGCGAGCAGCAGTTCGAGTACGGGCGGCCGCTCCTCGCCGGCGAGCGCGTCACCGTGAAGACCCGGGTGGCCGACGTGCAGGAGCGGGCCGGCGCGAGCGGGCCGATGGACATCCTCGTCCTCGAGGGCGAGGGCTACGATCCCCAGGGCGCCCTCCTCTTCCGGGCGCGCGAGGTGCTGGTCCTGCGGCGCGGGTAGGGGAACCGGATGGCGCTCTTGGCTCGGCAACTGTACTTCGAGGCGGTCAAGGTGGGCGACGAGCTGCCCCCGCTCGTGAAGCCGCCGGTCGACCGCACCCAGATCGCGCGCTACGCCGGGGCGAGCGACGACTACAACCCCCTCTACGTCGACGAGCACCTGGCGAAGAACGCCGGCTTCCCGAGCGCGCACGCCCCCGGCATGCTGGTCATGGGCTTCATCGGCGAGCTGGTGGTGGACTGGCTGCGCGGCGCCCGGCTGCGCCGCTTCACCGCCCGCTTCGTCAAGATCGTCTGGCCCGGCGACGTCATCACCTGCCGCGGACGGGTGGCCGACCGCCGCTTCGAGCCAAACGGCGTCTACACCGTCGACCTCGAGGTATGGGCCGAGAACCAGCGCGGCGAGCTCGTCCTGAAGGGCCTCGTCACCGCCCAGCTCTACTACAGCGCCGAGGACGACGCCCGCCAGCGGGCGGGCGAACCCCCGCTCCTCGTCACCCCGGAGGAGGAGGCGGCCCGGCTCGCCAAGCTCTCGCGCGCCATGGCCCCCAAGCGCGCGGAGCCGCGCCCGCCCCCGCCGCCCCCGCCCGCGCGGCCGCCGCCCCCGGCTCCCCCCGCCGCCCCGGCGGCGGCGCCGAGGCCCCCGCCCCCCGCCGCCCTGCGCCCAGCGGCCCCGTCCGGGCCGGCGCCGGCGCGTCCACCCGCGGCGCGCCCCGCGCCCGCGGCGAGGCCCAAGCCGGCGGTCAAGCGCCACGACAAGAAGGCGCCCCGCCCGAAGCCCGCCGCGCGGGCCAGCCGCCCGCGGGCCGGCTCGAAGCCCACCCCCAAGAAGCGCCGGTGAGGCCCGAGGCGAAGGGGACGTGCTCGCGCTCTTCACCTCCCTCGCGCTCGTCGTCTCGCCGGCACCGACCGGCGAGCCGACGCCCTCGCCTGCCCCGCCGGAGGTCCACCCGGACCCCTTCGACCTCGCCCTCGGGGCGGGCGACGAGGCCTTCGCCGCCCGCGACGATCCGGCGCGCCTCGGGGCCGCCCTCGCCCGCTACCGGGAGGCGCTCACCTTGCGCCCGGGGGACGAGAGCGCGCTCCTCGCGCTCTGCCGAGCCGAGGCCTTCAGGGCCCGCGCCGTCCCCGAGGAGGCGCTCCCGGCCTGGCGCGAGGTGACGAAGGACGCCGAGCAGGCCCTCAGGACCGCGGCGCCGGGGTTCGCGGCCGCCCTCGCGCGCGGCGAGGACCCGGTCCGGGCCGCGGAGGCGGTGGAGGCTCCGGCCGCCGAGCCGCTCTACTGGCTCGCCCTCGGCACCCTGGGCCTCGGGCAGGCGCGGGGCATGGCCGCCACCCTCGCCGTGAAGGAGGTGGCGCGCGGCCTCATGGAGCGGGCCGCCCACCTCGACGAGCGGGTCGACCACGGCGGACCGTACCGCGCCCTCGGCGCCTGGTTCGCAGCCCTGCCCTCGGCGGCGGGCGGGGGCGCCGAGGCAGCCGGGCGGGCCTTCGCGCGGGCCCGCGCCCTCGCCCCGGACTACGAGCTCACGAACCTCCTCGAGGCCCAGACCCTGGCGGTGCTCCTGCAGGACCGGGCCCGCTTCGAGGCGCTCCTCGGCGAGGTGCTGGCCTTCGACGAGACCCGCGCTCCGGAGATCGCGCCCGAGAACCGGCTCGCGAAGAAGCTCGCGCAGGACCTCCTCGCCCGCGAGGACCGGCTGTTCTAAGGGGGCGCTCAGGATGGGAGAGGGCCGCGGCGACTCGGGGCGGGCGGGCGGGCCGAGGGACCGCGCTGGGCCGCTCGCGCTCGCGGTGGCCCTGGCGCTCGCCGGCTGCGCGCGGATGCCCCCCGAGGACCTCTCGCGCGACCCGGCGGCGCTCCTGCTCGAGGTGGAGAGCGCCCAGGGGAGGATCGCGAGCGTGCGCGGGACGGCGCGGGTGAGGGTGCGCTCGCCCAAGCTCGACGCCCGGGTGCAGGAGTTCCTCGCCGCCGAGAAGCCCGACCGCCTCCGCCTCGAGACCCTGGACTTCTTCGGGAACCCGGCCGCGGTGATGGTGGCGGCCGGAGGGCGCTTCGCCTTCCTCGACGCCCGCGCCAACGTCTTCTACCGGGGCGCGGCCTCTCCCGAGAACCTGGCCCGGCTCGTCCCGGTCCCCATCCCGGTGGAGGAACTCGTGACCATCCTGTGCGGCTCGGCGCCGCTCGTCTCCGCCGCGCCGCGGGAGGTCCTTGTGGAGGGCGACCTCCTCGCCCTCACCCTCGGGGAAGACGACCTCGGGGAGAGGCTCCTCGTGGGCGAGGGGGCGCGGGTGGTGGCCGCGCGGCTCGCGCGGGGGGCGGAGGCCGGCGCCCCGCCCTCCTACGAGCTCGGGTTCGCCCGCTTCATCCGGCGGGCGGGCGCGCCGTTCCCGAGGGCGG
>DATJVF010000280.1:0-11344 GCA_035501995.1 Anaeromyxobacteraceae bacterium | reverse complement strand
ACCTTCGTGGACGGCGAGGAGCTCGCCCCGGGTCTTCGGGCGGTGCTGTTCCCGGGCCACACGCCGGGCAGCTCGGGCCTCTGGCTCGAGGAAGAGGGAGTGCTGCTCGCCGGGGACGCCGTCAAGAACGCCTGGGACTTCGTGCGCGGCGAGCCGCCCCCCTCCTTCTTCTCGCGGGAGACGGCGCCCGCGAACTACCGGCGCATGCGCGACCTGGCGCGCATCATCGTGCCCGGCCACGACCGCCCCTTCGAGGTCCTGCCCGACGGCGCCGTCCGCTACCTCGCCTCGCCGGGGATAGGCCTCGAGGTGTACGTCGACCCCGGCGCCCCACCCCGCCACCTCCGCCTCCTCGAGGAAGACCATGACTGACAGCGCGGACGTCCTCATCATCGGCGCCGGCATCGTCGGCCTCACCATCGCGCGCGAGCTCGTGGCCCGCGGCGCCGAGAACGTGGTCCTGCTCGAGAAGGAGCACGAGCTCGGACGGCACGCCTCCGGCCGCAACAGCGGCGTCCTCCACGCCGGCATCTACTACGCCCCGGACAGCATGAAGGCGCGCTCGTGCCTGCAAGGCAACTTCCTCATGCGGGCCTACTGCAAGGAGAAGGGCCTGGCGGTGCTCGAGACCGGCAAGGTGATCGTCGCCCGCAGCGAGGAGGAGCTGCCGGCGCTGGAGGAGCTCCACCGCCGCGCCACCGCCAACGGGGCCAAGGTCGAGTTCGTGGACGAGGCCCGCCTCTCCGAGATCGAGCCCAACGCCCGCACGGTGGGCAAGGCGCTCTACTCCCACTACACCGCCGGCGTCGACCCGCTGGCGGTCCTGGCGAGCCTGCGCACCGATCTCGAGGCCTCCCGCAAGGTGCGCTTCCTCACCGGCCG
The DNA here is from genome assembly GCA_035501995.1 of Anaeromyxobacteraceae bacterium. Lineage (GTDB taxonomy): Bacteria > Myxococcota > Myxococcia > Myxococcales > Anaeromyxobacteraceae > Anaeromyxobacter_A. The sequence continues at coordinate 10,462 of DATJVF010000280.1, read as the reverse complement.
CGCCTTCACCGGGGTACGCGGGAGCCGCACCGCGCTCTTCGAGGACGGCGAGATCGGCTACCGGCGGCTGGTCAACGCGGCCGGAGCCCACTGCGACGAGGTGGCGCGCTTCTTCGGCCTGGCCCGCCACCTCCGGCTCATCCCGTTCAAGGGCATCTACCGCAAGCTGAAGCCGGGGCGCCGCTACGTGGTGAACGGGAACATCTACCCGGTCCCCGACGTGCGCAACCCCTTCCTCGGCGTGCACTTCACCCGCAACGTTCACGGGGACGTGTACCTGGGGCCGACCGCCATCCCCGCCTTCGGGCGGGAGAACTACGGCCTCTTCTCCGGGCTCGACGCCGGTGGGGTCCGCATCGCCTGCCTGGACGCGGTCCTCTTCGTGAAGAACCCGCGCTTCCGCGAGGTGGCCCTCACCGAGCCGCGCAAGTACTTCCCGGGCGCCTTCAACCGCGACGCGGCCCGCCTGGTGAAGCAGTTCGACCCGGACGACTTCGAGGCCGCCCAGAAGGTGGGCATCCGCCCGCAGCTCGTCGACTGGGACACGAAAGAGCTGGTGATGGACTTCCTGGTGCAGGCCTCGGGCGAGACCGTCCACGTGCTGAACCCCATCTCGCCGGCCTTCACGTGCAGCATGGACCTCGCCCAGAAGATCGTGAACGAGCACTTCAGTCGCCCCGAGGCACCGGGCCCCGCGCGGTCGGGCGGGGCGCCGGCCGCCGATGCCGAGAACTCACCACGGAGGGTAGAGCCATGACCGACGTCGCCCTCGGCGAGACCGCCGAGCTGCCCTGGTACCGGGAGATCACCGCCAAGCAGTGGTACGCCCTCTTCGCCGGCCAGGCGGGGTGGGCGCTCGACGCCTTCGACGTCCTGCTCTACGTGTTCTGCCTCACCACCATCATGAAGGAATGGCACCTCGCCCCGGCGGCCGCCGGCTTCATGGTCACGGTGACGCTGTTCGCCTCTTCGCTCGGCGGGATCCTCTTCGGCGCGGTGGCCGACCGCATCGGGCGCAAGAAGGCGCTCATGCTGACGGTGCTCCTGTTCTCGGTCTGCTCGGGCCTCTCGGGGCTCGCCCAGGGCCTGACCCAGCTCGCCATCGCGCGGACCATCCTCGGCCTCGGCATGGGCGGGGAGTGGGCCTCGGGCGCGTTGCTCGTCTCCGAGGCCTGGCCGGCCCGCCACCGCGGCAAGGCGGTGGGGATGATGCAGGGCGGCTGGGCCATCGGCTACATCCTGGCCGCCATCGCCGCGGCCCTCGTGCTGCCCATCTTCGGCTGGCGGGTGATGTTCTTCCTCGGCATCCTCCCCGCGCTGTTCACGCTGTGGGTGCGGAGCAAGGTGGACGAGTCCCAGATCTGGCTCGAGGACCGCCGGCAGCGGACCGTCCAGAAGAGCGCGACCGGTAGCTTCCTCCAGATCTTCCGCCCGGACCTCCTGCGCTACACCCTCTACTGCACGCTCATCAGCACCTTCGTGATGTTCGCCTACTGGGGGCTCTTCAGCTGGCTGCCCGGCTTCCTCTCCACCCCGCTCGAGAAGGGCGGCGCCGGCCTCTCGCTCGTGAAGGCCCCGCTGTGGGTGATCCCCACCATGATCGGGGCCTTCTTCGGCTACGTCAGCTTCGGCTTCATCGCCGACCGCTTCGGGCGAAGGCCCACCTTCGCGGTCTACCTCATCGTCTCGGCGGTGCTGGTCTGCGTCTACGGGAACCTCCGCGACCCGGCCCTGCTCATGGTGATGGGCCCCTTCATCGGGTTCTTCGGCTCGGGCTACTTCAGCGCCTTCGGAGCCTTCGTGTCCGAGCTGTTCCCGACGCGGGCCCGCGGCGCGGCCGTCGGGTTCACCTACAACACCGGGCGAATGCTGAGCGCCCTCGCGCCCACCGTCATCGGCTTCTTCTCGGTGAGGTTTGGCGTCGGAGGGGCCCTCACCTTCACCGCCATCGCCTTCGTGGCCGGCGGGCTCACCATCTTCGTCCTCCCGGAGACGAAGGGAGCCACCTTGACCTGAGCCGGCCCGGCCGCCGCCGCGCCCACGGTCCGGCTGCGTGCCCCCCCCGGCTCCGTCCTCCGGCGAGGGGGGGCGGAGCCGCTCCAGGGCCAGGGCGGGCCGAAGCTCTCCCGTTCAGGCCCCGCAGGCGCCCGCTTCGCGCCCCGGCCCGGCGCGCTCGGCGAGGAGGACCCCCTCGCCCCGCAGGCCTATCCAGGCGTCGATGGTCGGGTAATCGAACCCGACCTCGCGGCGGCCGCCCACCTGCAGGAGGGGTCGCCTCAAGAGCATGGGGTCCTCGAGCAAGAGCCGCAGCGCCGAACCCGCGTCGATGTAGGCCGGGGCCACCTCGCCCGACTTCACGCGGGACGCCTCCGGGTCGAACCAGTCGACGATGGGGTGGCTCCTCAGGAAGGCGTACAGCTCGTGAGCTGACCACTCGTGCGCGAAGAGATCGCGCGTGACGACCTCGTGACCGGCCTCGCGCAGGACCTCCTGCTGGAGCGCGTTGTCGCGCCCGTTCCTGTCCTCGAAGAAGATGACGGTAGCCATGCGCGCCAAGCGTTCACGAGCCGGGCCAGCCGTCGCGCGGCCGCAAGTGCCCTGTCGTCCAGCGGTTTGCACATTTAGGAGATCGGGGTCTGCCCGCGAGACGGGCAGGTCCTGCTCGATGGGGCGGCACCTTGCGAGCCCTCCCGCCTCCCCGGAGGCCCCTCGGAAGCCCTCTCGCCGGCGGCGACCGGCCCGGGCTCTTAGGCGCCCCCCAGGGTCTCCTCGAAGAAGCGCCGCCAGTTGCCGCAGGCGACCTTGTCGACCACCGGGGCCGGCCTCCTCCGCCCGAGGGCCTCGACCACCCTCGGCATGTCGGTCACGTCGTGGAGGCCCCGCGGGAGGGGCACCATCCCGTCGAAGTCGGAGCCGAGCGCCACCGCGTCCTCGCCGGCGACGTCGAGGGCGTGCTCGATGTGGCGGACGACGTCGGCGATCTCCCGGCCTCCCAGGTAGGGAGGGGCGAAGATGATGCCCACCACTCCCCCGCGAGTGGCGATGAGGCGCAGCTCGTCGTCGTCGAGGTTCCGCCAGCTCCTCGCCGCACCGTTCACCCCGGTGTGCGAGGAGAAGAGGCGCGCGCCGCGGTGCTCGGCGATGTCGCGCAGGGTTCGGTGCGAGGCGTGGGCCAGGTCGACGGGGAGGCCCTGTTCCACCATCGCCTCCAGCACCTCGCGCCCGAGCGTGGTCAGCGGCCGATTCCGCATGAGCGGCGAGGACGAGCCGCCGAGCTCGTTGTTGGCGAGGTGGGTGAGGCTCATGAAGCGCACGCCGCGCCGGCGGAGCTCCGCCACCCGCTCCGGCCGTCCTTCCAGCGCCTGGCCCCCTTCCACACCCAAGACCGCGCTCGTGCGCCCGCGGGCCAGGTTGTGCTCGAGCTCCCCTCGGGACCTTACCAGGCCCACCTCACCGTTCGAACGATCGCAGAGGGCCCGCATGAGGTCGAGCTGGAAGAGGCACCGCGCCCAGGGACCGCGCCTGGCCTCCTTCGGCCAGCGGCGCCATAGGCCCAGCGCCCCGATCCCGTCCACCAGGGGGTAGCCGCGCGTCACCACCGTGAAGCCCTGGATCCGTACCCTGGCCTGCCTGAGCCGCGGGAAGTCGAGCTGACCCTTCCCCTGGCGCAGGGTCAGGTCCCGGTTCCACATGAGCGAGTCGGCGTGGCCGTCCGCCAGGTCGGGCCCGTTCTCAATGGTCACAACCGCATCCTCACCCGGTGCTCGTGGAGGGGCGCCTCGCCGGCGGCCACCCGGTCGCCCCGCTCGGCCTGCCGGAGCAGGCGCGCGATCTGCGGGCCGAGCACGTCGATCTCGGTGCTGGCGAAGCGCTCGCCCCCGAAGCGCCGCAGGTTGTCGGCTTGCAGGGCGAGGATCCGCGCGTCCTGCCTGAAGACCCTCAGTGCGATGGGGGTGAGGACCAGCCGGACGAGCCAGCCGGGGAGCGGCAGGCGAAAGGTCACCGCCACCGCGAGCCGGGTGACCGTCTCCTCGCGAGGCGTCATGGCGCTCGTGACGAGGAGGTGGCTCGCCTCGCCGAGCCGGTACTCGACCTGGGCGATCGACGGGAGGACGAAGCGGTCGACGTGCGTCACCACCCCGCCCCCCGGGGCGAGGACGCGTCCGGCCAGGCCCCGGGGGCGCTCCTCCCCCAGGAACTCGGCCTCGCAGCGGTCGCCGAAGCGGCGCACGACCACCTCGACCTCGCGCTCCATGCGGTTCGTCCGAAACAGACCGCGGTGGAGGAAGGCCGTGTGGGGCACGTCGAGCGTGTTCTCGAGCGCCGCCTGCAAGGTCGACCTCACCTCGAACTCCCGGTGGATGGTGGTGTAGCCGGGCTCCGCCAGGCAGGGGAAGCGGAAGGGCGAGTTCCGCGGGGTCGCCCCCGGCGTCGAGTAGACCCACACGTAACCGTCCTGCTCGCGGCAGGCATAGGCAGAGACGGACAGGCCCTGCGCCCGGGGCGGCCCGGCGAGCCCGGGCACCGCCACGCACTGGCCGCTCGCGTCGTAGCGCCAGCCGTGGTAGGCGCACTCGAGCGCACCGGCCCGCAGGCGGCCGGCGCTGAGGGGCGCGTTGCGGTGCGGACAGCGATCCTCGAGAGCGCCAGGCCGTCCCTCCTCCCCCCTGAACAGCACGAGCGGCACGCCCTGCAGGGAGATCCCGAGCGGTCGGTCACGCAGGCGAGACGAGGGACAGGCGACGAACCACTGCCCGCCGAGCTTGACCGCCGAGGAAGGGCCGCGAGCGGCCGGCTGTGCCTGGTCGTCCACCCTCGAAAGGAGACCTAGCGCCCCGTCCGGCCGGTGCCAAGTCCACCTCGATGGCCGCCCCCGCGCCGCCCTCGGTCCTTCTCGCCTCGCCTCTGGCGTAGCGGTCGAAACGGAGGTAGCCCAGCACTCTCGCCGCCTCAGGCCGATGGGCGCGCGGCGCGGGCGAGCGCCTCGGCGAGGATCTGCTCCATCCGACGGTGGTGGGAACCCGCCCAGTAGAGGCGGCGGCACGACGGGCAGCGGCGAAAGGCCGTCTCCCGCTCGCGGACGCGCGGGGGCACGCGCTCGGCGACCTCCAGCGACTCGGCCTCCGCCAGCCTCTCGTTGCAAGCCAGGCAGCGCGTGAAGGGTCGCAGCGAGCGCGCGAGGTCGAAGCGAGCCACGACCTCCGTGAGCTGCCGGTCCGCCCTCACCTCGCGCACCCAGTATCCCCGCGAGACCAGGCGGCGCTTGAGGAGGCCGCGATCGCGGGTGAGGAGCACCCGGCCCTCGTCGACCGAGGCACGGGCGAGCTCGTCGTCTTGAGCCTCCCGGCGCCAGCTGGCGTCGAACCCGGCCATCCTCAGGTAGCGGGCCAGCCGGGCGAGGTGGCCGTCGAGCACGAAGCGCAGCTCGCGCAGCGGCTCGGGGCGCACCCGGGTCAGAGGGGCGATGTCGAACGACTCGAAGACCGGATAGACGCTCACCCGGGCTCCGTCGAAGAGCGGGCAGGAGAACTCGACCGATACGCCGTCGACGAGGAGGAGATCGACCTCGGTGTGCGGCACGCCCAGGGACTCGACGACGTCCTTCAAGGACGGCCGCCCGTCGAAGGCGTGGGTGAAGGAGATCCCCCGACGCGCCGGCGGCAGGAAGTCGTTCAGCTCCGCGTAGAACCGGAACAGGGCACGGGCCATGGGTGCGCCCAGCCCTCATGATCGCCCAGGGCCTCTCAGGGGGACAAGGCACCCCTTGGAGCGGGCTTCGGGGGTCGTCGCCGCCGGCGGCGCTGGCCGAGGGACCGACCGGCCGGCCCCGGCGCCGCCTCGTCAGGGAAGGAGCCGGTGAGCCACCGCCTCCTCGAGGGCTCGTCCGCTCAACGGGAGGCCCACCTTCCCACGAAGGCCTTCGCCCGATCCTGGCCGGTAGCTGTGGGGCGGAAGGGTGAGGAGCTCGAGCGAGGCCGGCGGGCCGGGCCTGGCGCACCTGCTCGGCGGTGGGCGCGATGAAGCGCGCACCCTGCCTCGCCCGCAGCCAAGGTGGTTAGAGGCGGCCAGGCGCGGCCCCCGCCCCACAGGGCGGCGGCCCTTCCCCCCCTGCGGCGAGGAGTGGGCCGTCGGCGCCGATCCGGGAAGAGGGCGCGGAGGTCCCGCTCCTCGTCGAGCCCCATGCCGATCAAGATCTCGCAGAGCGCCCTCCTCGCGCCGGGCGTGGCGAGGACCTTCGTGCTCGGCGCCGGAGCTCGCCTCGGCCCGGCGCTCGCCCAGGCGAACCCGGCCGCTCGCTCGAGGCCCCGCCGGGAGAGGGCCCGGCCGCGGTCTCGGCTCGAGCGGGGGCGCTCGCGGGGGGCCCCTGCTATCATCCGGGCATGATCGACCTCCGCTCGGACACCGTCACCCGACCCACGCCGGCCATGCGCTCGGCGATGGCCGCCGCCGACGTCGGGGACGACGTCTACCGCGAGGATCCCACCGTGCGCCGCCTGGAGGAGATGGCGGCCGAGATGCTCGGCTTCCCGGCCGCGCTGTTCGTGCCCACCGGCACCATGGGCAACCAGCTGGCCGTCCATCTCCAGACCAGGCCCGGCAGCGAGGTGGTCATCGAGGCGCGCGGCCACATCTTCAACTTCGAGCTCGGGGCGATGGCCGTGTGGTCGGGTGCCCTGCCGCGCCCGGTCACCACCGAGAACGGCCTGCTCGAGCCCGAGCAGGTGGCGGCCGCGGTGAGCCCGAAGGTCTATTACCGCACCCCGACCCGCCTCCTCTGCCTGGAGAACACCCACAACCTGTGGTCCGGCCTGCCGATGGACGCCGCCCGCACCCGGGCCCTCGCCGCGGTGGCGCACGCCCGCGGGCTCGCCGTCCACCTCGACGGGGCCCGTATCTTCAACGCCGCGACCGCGCTCGGCACCACCGCCGCCGAGCTCGCCCGCGACTGCGACACCGTGATGTTCTGCCTCTCCAAGGGTCTCGCGGCGCCGGTCGGCTCCCTCCTGTGCGGGACGACCGCCCTCATCGAGGAGGCCGTGCGCGCCCGCAAGCTCTTCGGCGGCGGGATGAGGCAGGTGGGTATCCTGGCGGCGGCGGGCCTCGTGGCGCTCACCCAGATGGTGGGGCGGCTCGGCGAGGACCACGCCCGTGCGAAGCGGCTGGCCATCGGCCTGGCGGAGATCCCGGGCGTGGTGATCGAACCCGCCCGCGTGCAGACCAACATCCTCGTCTTCCGGCTCCAGCCGCGGCCTGGGCCGGGCGACGAGAAGGCTCCCCCCTCGGAACGCTTCGTCCGGGCCCTCAAGGAGCGCGGCATCCTGGCGGGCGCCTTCGGCCCGACCGACGTGCGCCTCGTGACCCATTACGAGATCTCCGACGCCGACGTCGAGAAGACGCTGCGCGCCGCGCGCGAAGCGCTCGCTCGCTGAGGCGCCCGGAATCCGACCGCCGGCCGGAGGCCGGGGCGCGCCCGCCAAGGGTGCGCCAAACGGCTGGTCAGCGAGGCGCAGCCGAGCGAGGATAGGCGCGGCGGTTGCGCCCTCACCCGGCCGAGAGGAGGCCCATGTCGAACATCGTCTACCATTCCCACGTCATCATCGAGCGGCAGGCGGGATCGTTGCGCAAGGCCTACCTGCCGGCCGAGAGCGAGCCGGTGGTGTTCGGCTCCCACGGCGCCATCGCGGCCCACTACGGCCGGACGCCGGGGAGCTTCGAGCCCCACGCCACCACCCTCGACTACCTGGTGGCGGCGACCGGCGGCTGACTGCTCGGCACCTTCGGAGGCGCGCTGGAAGCGCGCCAGATCCCGGCCACCGGCGACCGCCTGGTGGCCAAGGCCACCGGCGAGGTCGAGCTCGAGGACAAGGTGCTCGTCCTCCGCCGCATCCACGTGCGGCTCGAGCTCAAGGCGGCGCCCGAGCACCGCGAGGTCGCCGAGCGCGTCCACGGGGTCTTCGCCGCCTCCTGCCCCGTCTACCGGTCGCTCCAGGCCGCCATCGCCATCAAGACCGAGCTCGCCCTGCTTCCGCCGTGAGGACGGCCGGCCGAGCGCACGCCCGGCCGGGGGGCTTGGAGGATGGCCTCCCCATCTGCGGCGAGGCGGTCGCGGCCCGTAACCCCTGCGCGCCTCGCCCGTAGTGTAAGGAAAGGAGGCGAGCCATGGCCACCCTGACCCCGCGAGCGAGCGCAGGATCGTCACGGACCGCCGTCCTTCGCGGTGCCGCCCTGCTGGTTCTCGCCCTGGGTATCGTCCTCGTGAGCGAGGCCAGGCGGGCGAGCGGCCGCGCCAGCTCTTCGCAGGCGCTCCCCCCGGGGCCGGAGGTGAAGACCTTGTCGAGCTTCGTGAAGCCATCCCAGGCCGAGCTGCGGCGGCGCCTCACGCCCGAAGAGTACGCGGTCACCCAGCAGGAGGGCACCGAGGCCCCCTTCCACAACGCCTACTGGAACAACCACCGGCCCGGCCTCTACGTGGACGTGGTCTCGGGCGAGCCGCTGTTCAGCTCCGTCGACAAGTACGACTCGGGCACGGGCTGGCCGAGCTTCACCCGCCCGCTCGACCCCAAGCACATCACCACCCGCTCCGATCGCCAGCTCCTCTTCAAGCGCACCGAGGTCCGCTCGAGGCTGGCCGATTCACACCTCGGCCACGTCTTCGACGACGGTCCTCCCCCCACCGGCCTGCGCTACTGCATGAACTCGGCGGCGCTGCGCTTCATCCCGGTCGAGCGCCTCGCCGCCGAGGGCTACGCGGACTACCTGCCCCTCTTCGCGGAAAAGGGTCGGACCGCCGGAGAGTGAGCGGCGGTACCTCGCGCGGGCCCTCGCCGCCTGGCGCGAGCGCGCCCTGGGGCGACCTCGAGCCGGCGCCCTTCTCGCGGGTCACCTGACCGCTTCCACCCCGGAGGCCGGCTGCGGCTGGCCCTCCGGCAGGAGCACGGCCTGCGGCCTGCGCCCCTTCACCGCGCAGAGCCGCTGGACCACCGCCGCGAAGGGCGCCTCCACGCGGCCTTGCTCGAAGGCGATCACCGAGAGGGCCGGGAAAGCCCGGAGCAGCTCGCCGGGCTCGAGGAGGAACTCGGGGCGGGAGGGCTTGCGCCAGCGCTCCTGCCCTCGCATGAAGGTCTCGTAGAGGAGCACCCCGCCCTCGGCGAGCGCCGCCTCGATGGTTCCGAAGAGCGGCCGGTGCAGGTAGTTCGTCACCACGACCGCCTCGAAGCGGGCGGAACCGCAGGGCCACGGCCCGCCCTCGAGGTCCGCGCACAGGGTCTTCACCCGCTCGAGACCCTCGAGAGACGCGAGGGCCTGCAGGTCGCGGTCCACCGCCAGCACGGGATGCCCACGGGCGGCGAAGAACCGCGCGTGGCGCCCTCGTCCGGCGGCGAGGTCGAGCACGGTCCCCCCTCCCGGCACGAGCGACGCGAAGCGGGCGACGAAGGGCGAGGGGGCGGTGAGGTGGAGGTGCGCCTCGGTCATCGCTCGCCCCTTCGCCCCCTCGCGACCGGCCTCCTGGGCGCGGCGTAGCGAGGCCTCTCGTCCCGGGAACCCGGGGCCCTCCCGGGGCTCTCGCCCGCCCGCGGCGCCCCGGGCCGAGGGGAGGCCGGCGGGCGAGGCGGGCCGTCTAAGCGGAGTCGCCCCGGAAGCACCTTCATCCCCTACCCGCCGACGGCGGCGAAGCTATGCATCGACCCGCACCGCCCCTCCTCGAGGAGGTGCGCGGCGGGCTTGCGGATCGCGGCCGACTCGATGAAGAGGCGGAGCTCCTCGCGCTGGTCGTCGCGCTGCAGGAGCGGGCGCAGCGGGAGCTCCTCGTCCCCGAAGAGGCACGGGCGGAGGCCTGCTGCGGCCGAGACGCGCAGGCGGTTGCAGGTGCGGCAGAACTCGGGCTCGTAGGCCGAGATGAGCCCGCATCGGCCGAGGTGCCCGGGGTGGCGGTAGTTCGTGGCCGGACCGTCGTGCCCTCCCGGCTCGACCGTCCAGCCTTCGCCGGTGAGCCTGGTGCGGATCTCCTCCGCCGGGAGGTGGGCCTCCTTGAAGAAGGCGCGGTTGCGCTCGGTCTCCATGAGCTCGATGAAGCGCACCGTCAGGGGGCGTCGCTCGGTCCAGGCCAGGAACCGGTCCACCTCCGGTGCTCCGAGCCCGCGCTGGAGCACCACGTTCACCTTCACGGAGGGGATACCCGCCGCCAGGGCCGACTCGATCCCCGCCACCACCGCCTCGAGCTCGGCCCGGCCGGTGATCCGCCGGAAGCGTTCCGGATCGAGGCTGTCGAGGCTGACGTTGAGCGAGGTGAGCCCCGCGCCGTGCAGCGCGCCGGCGATCGTCGCGAGCCGGTGCCCGTTCGTCGACAGCGCGACGCGCGCCACGCCCGGCGTCGCCGCGACCTGCGCCACGAGCGCCACGAGGTCGCGCCGGAGCGTCGGCTCCCCCCCGGTCAGCCTGACCTTCCAGAATCCCAGGTCGG
>DATJVF010000279.1:0-3587 GCA_035501995.1 Anaeromyxobacteraceae bacterium | reverse complement strand
AAGAGCTCGGGCGGCTACGGGGCGCTGGTGATGGGGGCGCGGCACGCCGACGTCTTCGGCCACGTCGCGAGCCACGCCGGCGACGCCGCCTTCGAGTACTGCTACCTGCCCGACTTCCCGCGGGCCGCCGCCGCCCTGCAGGGCACCGATCCGGCGGCGTGGTTCGCCGACATGCTGCGGCGCGCGCGTGAGACCAAGCTCCGCGACGCCGACCACCCGGTGCTGAACGTGATCGCCATGGCCGCCGCCTACTCGCCGCGCGCCGGCGCCCCCCTCGGCCTCGAGCTCCCCTTCGACCTCGCCACCGCCCGGCTCCGCGAGGACGTGTGGGCGCGGTGGCTGTCGCACGACCCCGTCCGCTTCGTCCCCGCCTCGCTCGAAGCGTTCCGCACGCTGCGGTCCGTCTTCGTCGACTGCGGCACGCGCGACGAGTTCAACCTGCGGTGGGGCGCGCGCATGGTGGTCGAGGCGCTGCGGGCCGGCGGGGTCGAAGTCCTTCACGAGGAGTTCGACGACGGCCACCGCGGCATCGACTACCGCTACGACCGCTCGCTCGCGTACATCGTCCCGCGGATGGAGCGCGGGTGAGCCGAGACGTGGCGAAGCGGCGTCGTCACAGCGTGATGACCTGATCCACCCTCGCGCCCGACAGCGCCTGGTACAGATCCGGGAAGCAGCCGATCGGCACCCCCTCGATGAGCTTGTCCGCGATCTCCCGCTGATAGCAGCACTGATCGCAGCCCATGAGCAGCATGCCCGTCTTCCGAGCCACGCGCGCGAGCCGCTCGCCGGTCGGATTGCCCCGCACGAGCAGGTAGTTGTTGTCGACGAAGAAGAACATCCCCACCACCCGGGCGCCGTGTCGCTCCTCCTCGAGCTGTGGGACGATCATCTTCTCCAGGATGAACGAGGCGTTGGGCGTCGAGAACACGTAGGCGACGTTCATGCGCTCCCCTTGACCGGTGCGAGTGCCAGCGCGCGAGCGAAGGCCAGCGCGACGAGCCCGGCCCGGTCGCGGTGGGCCGGATGCACCCCCCGCACGGCCTCGCGCAGGCGTGCCGCCGTCACCGCCTGCGGACCCCACCGCTCAGCGAGAGCGCAGGCCGCCTCCGCGTAGGCGATGAGGGCCGCGCAGGTGGTCGCGCGGTAGCGGGCTCGCACCGCTCCCTGGTCGGAGTCCCACCAGAGCCCCACCTGGACCTTGAGTCGCTCGTCTCCGCAAGCCTCGCCGAGGCGTTCGGCGCCTTCGAAGCGACCGACGTAGCGCAGGTCGGCGAGGTGCTCGGCGACGGTGCGAGGCATGCCCGCCCTTCGTAAACGGCCGGTCGCACCGGCGCAACCGCCCGCCGGCCGGACCGCCCCGCCCGAGGCTCGGGGTGGCGGGGGCAGGTCGCCGAGGCTCGCCTCGGGCGACCCGCTACCTCGGCCACCGGCCGAGCAACTTGTTGCACCACCGGTGGAGCCTGTGGAAGCCCCTCACCGGCTCGGCGAACATCAGGATGCACTGACGCGAGACCGCCCTGAGGTTCCGCTCCCGGCAGAAGGCAAGCGCCCCCGAGCTCTCGGCGCCCTGCTGGATCCACAGATGGTCGATCCCCGCCGCGACCGCGTCCCTAACCGCCTGCTCGGTCGCGGCGGGCGGCGTGACGAGGAGCGCCCCGCCCACTTTCTCCGGGAGCGCCGCCAGGCTCGGGTAGCACTTCTCCCCGTCGATCGCGGTGGCGTGGGGGTTCACCGGGAGGACCCGGTAACCCCTCGCCCTCAGCTCGCGGGCGGCGCTGGCGCTGAAGGAATGGGGGGCGCGCGACATGCCCACCATGGCGAGGGTCCTCTCGGCGACGAAGCTCAAAAGGTCCTGTCGGGTATCCATGATCGCGCTCCGTGGCCCGCAGGGCCCCCCGGCGAGGAGCCGTCCCGGGAGCGAGGCGCGGAGCCCTGGCGGAGCGGACGGCCCTTTCTCGCGCATGATCGCACGAAACGAGGGCCAGGACGACGGCCGCGCACGGGCGACGAGGAGGGACGGAGCCGCTTCCGCCGGGTGCCGCACGGCCACAGCCACGCCTCTCGCCCCGTACGGGTCTGCCCTTCGGGCTCCGAGTGGCGGGGCGAAGGGCCCTCGAGCAAGACATAGCGCCGACGCCATGGCCGCCCGAAAGAACGAACTGGTCCGGATCGGCGGGCGAGAGGTCGCCATCTCGAACCCGGACAAGCTCTACTTCCCCAAGCTCGGCATCAGCAAGCTCGAGCTCGTGCAGTACTACCTGGCGGTGAGCGAGGGGGTCCTGCGCGGCGTGCGCGACCGCCCCATGGCGCTCAAGCGCTACGTGGAGGGCGCCGAGGGAGAGTTCTTCTTCCAGAAGCGCGCCCCGGCCAACCGTCCGGCCTGGGTCGACGTGGTCGAGCTCAAGTTCCCCTCCGGGCGATCCGCCCAGGAGGTCGTGGTGCACGAGGCGGCCCAACTCGGCTGGGTGGTGAACCTGGGTTGCATCGATCTCAACCCCCACGCGGTACGAGCGAGCGATCTGGAACACCCGGACGAGCTTCGCGTCGACCTCGATCCGGTACCCGGCGTCGCCTGGGACGACATCCGGCGGGTCGCGCTGATCGCGAGGGAGGTCCTCGCCGACCACGGCCTCGTCGGCTGGCCCAAGACGAGCGGCTCCCGCGGCCTGCACGTGTTCGTGCGCGTCGAGCCTCGCTTCACCTTCAGCGAAGTTCGTCAGGCCGCCCTGGCGCTGGCGCGCGAGGTGGAGCGGCGAGCTCCGGCGCTCGCCACCAGCAAGTGGTGGAAGGAGGAACGGCACGGGGTCTTCGTCGACTACAACCAGAACGCCAAGGACCGCACCGTCGCTTCCGCCTACTCGGTGCGGCCCACGCCCGACGCCCGGGTTTCCGCGCCCATCACCTGGGCCGAGGTCACCGCCTGCGACCCGGCCGACTTTACCTTGCGTAGCATGCCCGCGCGCCTCGCCGAGCTCGGGGACGTGGGGGCGGGCATCGACGGAGCGGCCGGCTCGCTCGGGCCGCTCCTGGAGCTCTCGGCACGGCAACGCGCGGCGGGCCTGGGGGATGCCCCCTGGCCGCCCCACTACGCGAAGGGGACCGACGAGCCCCCCCGCGCACCCCCCTCGCGCCGCCGGGCCTCGGGCCACCGCCCGGCGGTCCCCCTCCTCGTGGTGGCGCGCGCGCCTCGGAAGGAGGACGCCCTGGCGGGGCTGGCGCGCTGGCGGGAACGCCACCCGCAAGCGGCGGCCCGGCTGCGACCGGAGGATGTGCTGGTGGACGCCCTGCGCAGTCGCTTCAGCTCCTTCACCCGGGTGCGCGTCAACCTCGAGCGCGTCCCCGCCGAGGAGCGGCCCCTGGCCGAGCCGCCGGACCCCGACCTCGGCGAGGCGGAGGGCGAGGCCGTGAAGGGTTAAGGGTTCCCGAAGATGCGCGACAGCTCGTAGGCCGCCGTCACCTCCAGCTGGTCGTACCGGCACTCTTCCGGCGAGCGGTCCGGGCGCCAGCGGCGGAAATGGGTGGCGTGGCGGAAGCGGCTTCCCTGCAAGTGGTCGTACTCGACCTCGCAGACCCGCTCCACCCGC
>DATJVF010000278.1:0-3755 GCA_035501995.1 Anaeromyxobacteraceae bacterium | reverse complement strand
CTCCTCGCCAGGGCGGCGTCCGAGCTCGAGGCCTTCGCCGCCGGCACCGCGCCCGAGCCGTGCGCCGCCCGCCCGGTGGACGTCGGCGCCGAGGCGCGCGCGCGCGCTGCGCACCCGCTCGCGACGGGCGCGCTCCCCCGCCTCATCGCCCTGCTCGCGCCCTGGCTCGAGGGGCTGTTCCCCGCCGACCTCGCCCGGCGGGGCGTCTCCGCCCGGCACCGGGTCTCCACCCAGCGCGGCCCCGAGATCCTCGCCCTGCTCGAGGAGATCGGGCGGGCGCTCGAAGCGAGGCCGGTGGCGGCCTTCCTCTCCGACGCCGAGGGCTTCTCGGTCGCGGTGGAGAACACCCAGCCCATCTCGCTCGTCCTCGGGGGCGGATTCGGCGGGGCCTCGCCCGCGCAGGAGCGCCGGTTCCTGCTCGCGCGCGGCCTGGTCCTCGCCGACGTGGGGTTCGGGCTGCTCGGCAAGTTCGCTCCTCCCGACGTGGGCCTGCTCTGCGACCTCGCCTGCCGCTTCGGCGGCGCGAGCCCTCCGGCCGGTGCCGGCCTGCCGCCCGAGCGGGCGAGGCCGTTCCTCGAGGCCCTCGAGCGGCTCGTGCCCTCGACCACCCGCGAGCAGGCGAGGGCGCTCGCGCCGGAGGGCGCCCAGGCGCTCGCGGCGCTCAGGCCCCGCGAGCTCGTGAGCGCCCTGCGCCAGTCCGCCTCCCGGGTGGCCCTCCTCCACGCGGGCTGCGTCCACGCCGCCCTCACCGGCCTGCTCCAGGGGGAGCCGCGCCTCAGGGGCCTGCCCCGGGATCAGGCGCTCGCCCATCCCGACGTCCGCGACCTCACCGCCTTCGCGATCTCGGAGGAGGGCCTCGCGCTGCGCGCGGCGGCCGAGGAGCTCGCGTGAGGTGGCTCGCCCTGGCCCTCGCGCTCGCCGCCCTGCCGGGCTGCCCGAACCCGGCGCTCTCGGCGCCCTGCCCGGGCCAGCCGGTCGGCACCTTCCAGTTCGCCGGGGTCCCGGCCCCCTCCGACGGCGGCACCTGCTACTTCGCCGGCGACGGCGGGAGCGCCTTCGCCGCCGAGGTGAGCTTCGGCAGCGGCGACGCCGCCTACCTGTGCCCCCAGCGCGCCGACGCCACGCCCTTCCAGGGCACCCACGCCGGCGACCACCTCGTCGCCTCCACCATGTTTCCGCCCAACGACGCCTCGGGCTGTAACTGCCTGGTGGTGGTGACCGAGACGGTGGCGGGCGACCTCGTGCGCGCGAGCGGCCCCGGCACCCCGGTCACCGGATTCGACGGCGGGCTCGAGGTGGACGTGGTCCCGGCGCCCGACGCCGGCCCCTGCGAGCCCGCCAGCACCGTACCCGACGCCGGGCCGAGCTGCGGCGTGCCCTGCCAGGTGGTGATGAGCCTCTCCGGCTCCTGAGGGCCCTTCACCTGGCTCCCGCGCGGGCTTGAAGGCCGCCGCCCCATCGTGGAGGATGTCGCCCCCATGGCGAGCGAGCGCAGGGCGCGGGCGGTGGTGCTCCTCTCGGGTGGACTCGACTCGAGCACCTGCCTGGCGGTGGCGAAGAGCCAGGGCTTCCGCGTCCACGCGCTCTCGGTGGACTACGGTCAGCGCCACCGCGAGGAGCTCGCCCGCGCCAGGCGGCTCGCCCGCCTCCTCGGGGCGGAGGAGCACCGGGTGGTGCGGGTCGACCTCTCGGCCTTCGGCGGGTCGGCGCTCACCGACGCCGCGCTCGAGGTGCCGAAGGGCCGCTCGGCCAAGGCCATGCGGTCCGGCATCCCGGTGACCTACGTCCCGGCCCGCAACACCGTGCTCCTCGCGCTGGCGCTGGCCTACGCCGAGACCGTGGGCGCGCACGACATCTTCCTGGGCGTGAACGCCCTCGACTACTCGGGCTACCCCGACTGCCGTCCCGCCTTCGTCCGCGCCTTCGAGCGGGTGGCGCGGGTGGCCACCCGGGCCGGGGTGGAGGGGCAGCCCTTGCGCATCCGCACCCCCCTCCTCCGCCGGTCGAAGGCCCAGATCGTCCGCCTCGGCACGAGGCTCAAGGTCCCCTACCGGCTCACCCTCTCCTGCTACGACCCGGTCCGGGGGCTCGCCTGCGGGCGCTGCGACGCCTGCGCGCTGCGCCGCAAGGGCTTTCTCGAGGCCGGCCTGCCCGATCCCACCCGTTACGCCAAGACGGCGAGGTGACGAGATGCCCCAGATCGAGCGGAAGTATCCCGGAAAGAGCGCTCAGGAGATCTACCAGAAGGTCGACGAGGTCATGGAGCGCCTCGCGAAGAAGATGGGCCTGCGCTACGACAAGGACCCGGCCGCGCGAACGGGCAAGGTCTCCAAGATGGGCATCTCGGGTCGCTACGCCGCCAGCGACGGCGCGGTGGTGGTGGACCTGCACTTCCCCATCCTCGTCCCCGGGTCGATGAAGAAGCAGGTCCAGGACGACATCGAGCGCCGGCTCGACGGCCTGTTCGCCTGACGGTATCTCAGTCGAGCTGGACCACGATGGTCCCGGCCCGCTCGTTCATGCGCTCGACCGCGGCGTAGAGCGCGGCGAGGGGCGAGTCGCCCACCCCGCTCGCCGACCTCGGGCAGGCGGCCCGGTTCCGGCGCGCGCTCGGGCCGGCCACGATGCGGGCGCTCGCCCGCCCTGAGAGGGCCACCGGGGCGAGCCGCACCTGGATGCCCGCCCGGTAGAGGGCGAGGAGGGCCCGGCCCATCTCGACCGCGACGCGTTCGTCCGAGGAGGTCATGGCGGTGCGCCCCTTTGGCTTTCTTCCGTCGAGGACCGCGATCCAGGGGTCGGCCCGCGGACCGGGCGCCGGGATCGCCGCGGCCGGGCGACGCCCTTCACCATGAGTAGGCCCACGGGCCACCATAGGACGAACCTCTGACGGCGGATTGTCGCGGGCGCGCGCGTGACCCGCCACCCGCGCCCGGCGTACAGGTCACGATCGGGTCAGGGCCCGAATGAGGCCATGCTAGCCACTCGCGGCGGAAACCGCCACCTTTCAGCAGCCTGGAGGCGCGGTTCGCACCCCTTTGGAATTGGCCCTTCGGTCTCTTGACGGATTCGCTCGGCGCGCACACTTTTGGGTTGGTATGCGCGCCCGCTGGTCCAGCTTCGGCGTGGGTCTGTGGCTCCTCCTCGCGCCGCTCGTGCTCTCCTACCGCGCCCCGGGCGCGGTGCTGCACGACGTCACCCTGGGCCTGGTGGTGTGCGTCGGCACCCTCGCCTCGCTGGAGTGGCCCCTCGCGCGCCTGCTCCTCGCCCTGCCGGCCCTGTGGCTCATGGCGGCCTCCGAGGAGATCGCCTGGGGCGGCACGGTGGCGAGCAACGAGCTCGCCTGCGGCGTGACCGTGCTCCTGCTCTCCCTGCTCCCGAGCAGCAAGGCCGCGGGCGAGCGGTCGCCTGTTAAGATGCCGGCATGAGCCTCGCCACGTCGGGCGCGCTCGGCGCGCTCGCGCCCTACCCGCCACAGGCCCAGCTGGCCCTCGCCCGGGGGCGGCTGTCCGGAGCGCGGGAGGGCCCGCTCGCGAGGTTCGAGGTCGCCGACGAGCTGGCCCCGGAGGAGGGCGCGCTCGACGGCCGGATCTTCGAGGCCATCGTGTCGGGGGCGCTCGCCGGGGAGCGCGGGGCGGTCTTCACCTCGGGAGCCGAGGCACGGGTACTCGCCGCGCTGGGCCTGGCGCGGGTGGCGGCGCGCCGGGGGTTCCCCGAGGCGTGGGCCCTCGCCGCCCTCCTCGGCCTCGAGGCTCCGC
>DATJVF010000277.1:0-4202 GCA_035501995.1 Anaeromyxobacteraceae bacterium | reverse complement strand
GCTGGAGAACGACGACTTCGTGGTCCTCTCGCCCTGGGCCCCGAGGAGCCCCTTCGAGACCTGGATCGTGCCCAAGCGCCACGAGTCGAACTTCGAGGCGGAGGCGAAGGAGCGGCTCGCCTACTGCGCCCAGGCCCTGCGCTCGACCCTGAAGCGCATCGGGGCCGCCCTCGGCAACCCGCCCTACAACTTCATCGTCCACTCGAACCCGCTGCGCGACCCCCCGAGCCCCTCCTACCACTGGCACATCGAGGTCATGCCGGCCCTCACCCACGTGGCCGGCTTCGAGTGGGGCTCGGGCTTCCACATCAATCCGGTGCCCCCCGAGGAGGCGGCCGAGTTCTTGCGACTCGTCGTCGCTTGAACGATGAAGATCCTGTTCGTGGCCTCGGAGGTAGCCCCCTTCTCCAAGACGGGCGGGCTGGGCGACGTGGCCGGGGCCTTGCCCATGGCGCTCGCGGCGGCCGGCCACGAGGTGGCGGTGGTGTCGCCGCGCTACGGCTTCGTCGACCCGGCGCGCCACGGGTTCACCCGTCCGGGCCCGACGGTGCACGCCGGCGGCGAGAGCGCGGTGCTCCTCGCCGCGCCCCTCGGCGGCGCGCAGGCCTACCTCCTCGAGCACGAGCGCTTCTACGGGTCCCGGGCCGCGCCCTACGGGGAGCGCGGGCGCGACTACCCCGACAACGCGCAGCGCTTCGCCTTCCTGTGCCGCGGCGCGCTCGACCTGCCGCGCGCGGTCGGCTTCGAGCCCGACATCGTCCACCTCCACGACTGGCAGGCCGCGCTGGGGGCGGTGCTGCTCCGCCGCGAGCACGCCCAGGAGGCCTGGGCCCGACGGGCGCGGGTGGTCTTCACCATCCACAACCTGGCCTACCAGGGCCTGTTCCCCAAGCAGGCCCTGCCGGCCATCGGGTTGCCCTGGGAGCTGTTCCGCCTGGAGGGGCTGGAGTTCTACGACCAGGTGAACTTCATGAAGGCAGGCCTCATCTTCGCGGACGCCCTCACCACCGTCTCGAAGAACTACGCCCGCGAGATCCTAACCCCCGAGCACGGCTGCGGGCTCGACGGCCTCCTCCGCCACCGGGCCCGCCACCTGACCGGCATCCTGAACGGCATCGACGACCTCGTCTGGGACCCGGCCCGCGACCGCTACCTCTCGGCCCACTTCGGGCCGCGCGACCTCTCCGGCAAGGCGCACTGCAAGAAGGCCCTGCAGCTCGAGCTCGGGCTGCCGGTGCGCCGCGAGGTCCCGGTCATGGCCATGGTGGGCCGGCTCGCCGAGCAGAAGGGCATCGACCTCGTGGCGGCCGTGCTCCCCGAGATCATGGCGCTCGAGGCGCAGCTCGTGGTGCTCGGCAGCGGGCAGCGCGAGTACGAGCAGCTGCTCGCCCGGGCGGCCCGTGAGCGGCCCGCCAGGCTCGCCGTCCGCATCGGCTTCGACGAGGCCCTGGCCCACCGGATCGAGGGCGGCGCCGACCTGTTCCTCATGCCGAGCCGCTTCGAGCCCTGCGGCCTCAACCAGATGTACTCGCTCCGCTACGCGACCGTCCCGCTCGTCCACGCGGTGGGGGGGCTCGAGGACACCGTGCTCGACTTCGACGGTCACCGCAGCGGCAACGGGTTCAAGTTCCGCGACTACCACCCGCGCGCCATGATGACCGCGCTCAGGCGGGCGCTCGACGTGTACCGCGACGGCCCGGCCTGGCAGGGGATCATGCTGCGCGGGATGGCCGAGGACCACTCCTGGCGCCGCAGCGCCGAGCTCTACGAGCGGCTCTTCCAGGGGCTACGGGCCAAGGTGGCCACCGCCGCCTGAAAGGGGCCGAGCGCCCGTTCGGCGGTGCGGTCCCCTTGCCCGGAGCGAGGGACGGCTCCACATATCTAGCGTGCGCAAGAACCATCGCCCGCGCCGCGCCCGCCTCCTCTCCGACGACGAGCGCTCGCCGAGGGAGCTCACCGCGCAGCCGTGCGAGCGCTGCCGGGTCGACGACGACGAACGCCTCGTCCCGCTCTCCAACGTCGGTGGGGCGGCGCCCACCGCCTGGGGGAGCGATGGCAGCGGCGAGCTGTCCTCGAGCGGCGAGGAGCTCTCGAGCCTGGCCGAGGCCGAGCCGCCCTTCGAGGCGCCCGAGGTGGGTGCGGTGCACATCCGGCGCGGCGAGGGCCCGAAGGGCGTGGTCTAGGGCCGGAGGCCGTGCGAGCTCCGAGGCCTCGGGCCTCAGGCGCCCAGGGCGGCGCGCTTGGGGCTGCGCCCCGGGGCCGGGACGAGCTCGCAGTAGGCGCGGTCCTCGAGGCGCAGCACGCGGTAGGGCCGGTCGAGGTAGAGGTAGGCGACCCTCCCGCCCTCGCGCTCGACCGCCGCCGGGTGCGTCTTCTCGAGGAGCCACAAGGAGGTCTCGGTGACCACCGGCCGGCCGTCCCGATAGCAGTAGACGAGGCCGAAGGCCTCGAAGGGATTGTCCTCGGACATGGGGGTCTCCTAAGGAAGGCGCGGGGCGGGGATCACTCGAGCCCGCGGGCGCGCAGCTGCTCGTCCGACTCGCCGTGGAGGTGGCCGAGCTCGTGGAGGAGGGTCACCTTCACCTGCTCGCGGAGCTCGGCCTCGCTGCGAGCGAAGCGCTCGAGGTTGAGCCGGTAGAACACGATGCTGCGGCAGCGAGGGCCGTCCTCGGCGCGGCAGCGCTCGTGCTCGGAGGGGCCGCGGAACAGGCCGAGGATGGTGGGCGAGAGCGGCGGGTCCACCGCGGTGAGGTCCTCGAGGGCCGGTTCATCGGCCACCTCGACCGGGACGTGGGCGAGCGCCCGGCGCTCCTCCTCCGGGAGCGAGGCCACCGCGCGCTCCACCTCCTGCTCGAAGGCCTTGCGGTCCATCTCGACCGGCGGGACGAACTCGCTCGGGGCGAGCTGGCGCGCGCGGCGGAGGAGCGCCTCGGCGCGGCCCCTCTCGCCCAGGCGCTCCGCCACGAGCCCGAGGTAGTAGTGGGCCCAGGCGTCGTCGGGCACGATCTCGACGACCCGCCTCAACGCCGAGCGCGCCTCGGCGAAGCGGCACAGCTCGTAGAGCGCCACCCCGCGCTCGTAGCGGGCGTCGGCCTCGTTGGCGCCGAGCCTCTGGGCCTGGAACGCGTGCTCGAGGGCGCGGCGGCTCTCCCCGAGGTCGTTCTCCGCCATGGCCGCCAGGAGGAGGAGCTCGCCGGCCTCGACCCGGTCGCGCCGGGGCGGAGCCTGGGCGATCCGGGCGCCCCTCAAGGCGTATTCCCGCCCGAGCAGGAGCTCCTCGCGCTGCCCCGAGCGCCGCGTGACGTACAGGTCGGCCGCGCCGTAGAGGGTGTCCGGGTCGTCGGGGTCGACGGCGAGAGCGGTGGCGTAGGCGAGCCGCGCCGCCTCGAGCTCGCCCGAGGCCACGAGGGCGGTCGCCCGGTCCTGCAAGGCCGCCACCGAGCGGGGCTCCACCTCGAGGGCGGCCTCGGCGCAGGCCCGCGCCCGCGCGTAGTCGCCCTGGTCGTAGGCCTTCTCCGACCGCGAGCGGAGCTCGCCGACCGGGGTGCGCGCGTCGCCGCAGGGCGGGCCGGGCGCCCGCACCAGGGCGAGCTGGGAGGGCTTCTCCGCTGGCGCGGGAGCGGGGGCCGCTCGCTCTCCCCTCTCCACCGCGGGCGGCGCGCTCTGCGGGCTCGGTCGGCAGGCGAGGAGCGCGAGGCCGAGGAGCGTGAAACGATTCCGCCGGATCATCGTGGCGGAGTCTGCCACAACTCGCTTCTCGAGGAGGAGGCGGCCCGAGCCCGGCCTAGGAGGGCGCGGCCAAGGGGTGGTGGCCCTCTAAAAGGTGCCGACGCGCAGGGTGAGATAGACGCGCCGGGGCGTCATGTTGACCTGCACCGGCATCCTGGCGAGGAAGAGGGCGGCGTGCGTGAGGTGGGTGTCCTCCGCGTGGAACTCGTGCGCGATGGTGGAGATCCACTCCTCCGGGCGATAGGCCGTGAAGATGGGCACCGACGTCCCCTTCGAGGCAAGCCATTCGGGAGCGTGGGCGGCCGGGCTGAAGATCCGCTCGGAGTCGAGCAGCGCCGAGGGCGCGAGCTCGGTCAGGGCTGCTGCGTGGTAGGCCTCCTCGCGGACCGATATCTCCGGCCGCGGGGCAAAGGCGAGGTCGCCAGGGTGAAGCGCGAAGAGCAAGCTGAAGAACGCGAACATTCTCGGCCCTC
>DATJVF010000276.1:0-7031 GCA_035501995.1 Anaeromyxobacteraceae bacterium | reverse complement strand
CTCGTCGGGGGAGATGAGGGTGTAGGTGGCGAGCGATCCCGGACCGTAGAGCGCCTCCACGCGCTCCCAGGCCCGGACGATCTCCGACTCCGGGGCGTCGAAGGGCACCTCGAGGAGCTCGTAGAGGTTCTGCTCGGCAAGCGGTTTCACTGCGCGCCCTCGCACCGGCCGGCAGCGGCGTCGAGCGCGCCCAGCCGGTCGGCGATGCGGGCGAAGCTGGCCGCGCCCTTGCCGGCGAGGTGTTGGAGCAGGAGCGGCTTGCGGGCGCGCACCGCCCGCCACATCTGCTCGTCGTAGTCGACGTGGCCGAGGTAGTCCATCTCGAGGCCGAAGAACTTCCGCCAGGCGGCCACCACCGCGTTCCCCACCTCGACGTCCTGCGGGGTGCGGGCCTGGTTCACGATGAGCCTCGGCCGGAACAGCTCGAGCTGGCGCGAGAGGAGCTGACCCGCCTCCGGGCTGCGGGCGGAGAGGGCGGCCACGATCTCGACCGGGCTCTTCAGGGAGCCGTCGCCCATCACCGAGCGCAGGAGCGACTCGAAGCCGCACACCGAGACGACGTTGCGCACCCGCCGCCAGAAGGCGGCCTTCACGAAGCGGTAGACGTTCTCCACCGCGGTCGGCTCAGGCACCAGCACCAGGATCCCGTGGTCGGAGACGAGGAAGAAGTCGAGCACGTTCAGGTGGGTGCCGGCGCCGAGGTCGAGCAGGACGTGGTCGACGTCCATGGCCTGGATGTGGCGCATGAGCCGCATCTTCTGGGCGTACTTGGGATTGGCGGCGTCGAGGTGGTCCATGGCGCCGGAGATGAGGCCGAGGTTGGCGATGCCGGTCGGGACCACCACGTCCTCGAGCCGCGCCACCCGTCGGTCGATGAAATCCGAGAGGGTGCGGCGCGGCTGCTCGATGCCGAGGCAGGTGTGCAGGTTGGCGCCGCCCAGGTCGGCGTCCACCAGGACCACGCGCTCGCCCCGGCGCGCCAGCTCGACCGCGAGGTTGGCCGCCACCAGCGTCTTGCCGATCCCGCCCTTGCCGCCGCCGACCGAGATGACCCGGCGAGCACGCGGGACGACCCGCGAGGACTCGGTGGCGCGGAGCGCGGAGCCTGCGCTCAGCGGTTCTTCTCTGACGAGCCTCAGGGTCGGGGCGTCCGCCACGTCCCGATCCTACCCGAGTGGATTCCCTAATCCAAAAGCTCGGCGTTCCAGTAGGCGGCGTCGGCGAGGGACAGGAACGGCCTCCACTCGCGATAGAAGGCCCGCCGGGTGGCCGAGCGGAACATGGGCGTCCAGCGTGGCCGGAACGGCGCTCGCAAGAGCCTCAGGCCGGCCTCCTCCGGTGAGCGCCCACCCTTCCTGAGATTACAGGGCACACACGAGCACACCACGTTCTCCCAGCTCGTGGCGCCCCCGCGCGAGCGCGGGAGGACGTGGTCGAGGTTCAGGTCGGCCCGCGGAAGGCGTACCCCGCAGTACTGACAGGTGTTCTCGTCCCGGGCGTAGATGTTGAAGCGCGAGAAGCGCACCCGGGTCTTCGGCATCCGCTCGTAGGCGATGAGGACGATCACCCGCGGGACGCGGATGCGCCGGCCGACGGCCCCGATGGCGTCGTGGTGGCTGGCCGCCGACAGCGCGCTCCAGCTCTCGAAGTCGAAGAGCTTGAATTCCTCGTCGATGGCCCGCGCCGCGCCCTGGTAAAGGAGCGAGAAGGCACGGCGCACCGACGTGATGTGGACGGGTTGATAGACCCGGTTGAGGACGAGCACCCCGGTGTCGAGCATGATGAATCCTACTCGGAAGGGGCCTTGGCCGCACGATGGGAGGATGCGACCTTTGTCCACACCGGAAGGGCCCGGGCCTCGGGCGGCCTAAGGGGCTTTCACCTCGGGCAGGGCCTGCCCGACGAGCACTGGCCGCGCGTCCGGGCTCCCGTACAGGGCGCGGTAGACCGCGTAAGAGCGCAGCACCCGCTTCACGTAGCCCCGCGTTTCCTGGACCGGAATCTCCTCGACGAAGGCGTCGAGCGGCAGGCCGCCCCGTTCCCTTAGCCAGCCCCGCACCGGGGCCTCGCCCACGTTGTAAGCGGCGAGCGCCAGGGCCTCGGAACCCCGAAACCGCTTGAGCAGGCCGCCGAGGTAGCTCGCCCCGATGCGGATGGCGACCGGCGGGTTCATGAGGTCGGCCTCGCGCACCGTGCCGAGCCCGAGCCTCTTCGCGACGCCCTGCGCCGTGGACAGCATGAGCTGGGTCAGCCCCACCGCGCCCGCCGGGGAGACGACGTTCGGGTCGAGCCCGCTCTCCTCGCGCATGAGGGCGTGGAGGAGGTCGGGGGCGACCCCGGACGGCCTCGCCCAGCGCTCGACCTCGTCCCGGAAGGCCTTCGGGTAGGCGACCTTGAAGACCCGCAGCGCCAGCCCCTCGGGCCGCTCGCCGAGGTAGCTGCGGGCGAGCGCGCGGACGAGGTTGTGCGCCGACTTGTGGTCCCCGGCCCGCTCGGTGAGCTCGGCGAGGAGGAGCAGGGGCTCCGGGCCGAGGGAGGCCTTGCGGTCGACCGCGTCGAGCTCGTCGGCGGCCACCCGCAGCAGGCCCATGCGCAGCAGGGCCACCCCGGCGCGGAAGTGGCGATCGGCCGGGAGCGGGCCAGCGTCGTAGCGCAGGCCCTCCCGCTCGCCGCCTGGCGGCGGCCGGGGCCAGGGCGGGGTGGAGCCCGGCCAGCGCTCCTCGAGCCGGGCCCGCGCCAGCAGGCCGTAGTACTCGAGGGGATAGCGCCGCGCGAGGGCGGTGAAGGCCGCCCGCGCCTGCGCGCGGTCCCCGCGGCCCCCCCGCTCGGCGAGGAAGCGCGCCCGCCAGTAGACGGCCCGCGCGTACTCATAGGGATCGGACGACTCGTAGTCGTGCGCGAGCTCGGCGAGCGCGCCCAAGGCCTCCTTCATGCGGTGGGCCTGCCGTGCGAGCCAGGCGCTCCGGAAGAGCGCCTCCGGACGGAAGTCGCCCTCCTTGTACTCCGCGGCGAGCTTCCCGAGCAGCGCGAGCGCCTCGTCGGCCTTTCCGGCCCGGGCGAGGAGATCGGCGGCGTAGAAGAGCGCGTCGTCGGCGAGCGGGCTCGCCGGGTAGTCGTGCGCCAGCGCCCGGTAGAAGGTCACTCCTTGGTCGGGGTGCACCACCGCGGCGGCGCTGCCCATGAGGTAGAGCGCCCGGACCCGGAGCGCGGGCTCGAAGCAGCGCTCCACCACCGGCGTCAAGGACTCGAGCGCCTTCTCGTTCGCCCGCGTTCGGCGGTAGGCGCGCCCGAGCGCGAAGTGGGCCCGGCAGGAGAGGGACTCCGCGCCGCCTTCCGAGAGCCTCGCCACGAGGGGCACGAGCTCTGCGAGCGCCTGCCCGTTGCGGTTCCCGTCGAGCAGGGCCTCGGCGCGGCGGACCACCACCTCGTCCTCGGGCGGGGCCCCGGCCGCCTCGGGCAGCTTGTCGAGGTCGGCCCGGCAGGCCTCCGCGAGTCCCGAAAGGGGGTGTCCGGCCCAGCAGTCGAGGAGGTGCTGCCGGGCGAGAGCGAGGTCGCCGTCGGCCCGGCGCGCTGCTCGCAGGCGTCCGGCGAGGAGGAGGGCCTCGGCGGCCGGATCGCTCCGCGTGAGCTCGTCGGGCGGCGAGAGGGCGAGGACCGGGCCGAGCGCCTCGAGCGCCGCCCCCGGGTCGTCCTCGCGGCTCCGCACCCGGGCCAGGGCCACCCGGGCATCGGGCCAGAGGAGCGAGCCGGCGTTCACCGCCCCGAAGGCGCCGGCGGCCAGGGTGAGATCGCCGCCGGCCAGCGCGGCCTGTCCGCGCAGGAATTGTATGCGGTCGGCGAGGGCCGGCAGCCCCTCCTCGAGCCCGGCGAGCGCCGGGAGCGCCTTCTCCCCCTCGCCGCCCTGAAACAGCGCCAGGGCCTCGGCGTAGCGGGCCTCGGGGGCGCTCGAGCGGGCGAACCCGGCCGCGGCCGCCGCGTAGCGGCCCGCCTCGAGGTCCTCGCTCGCCTCCGCGAGCTCGGGCGAGGCGAAGGCGGGGGCGAGGTCGGCCTCGGTGAAGGGGGGGCGTGCCCCGGGGGCCGCAGCGCCTCCGGCCGGCGCGGCGAGGGGGAAGAGGAGCAGGACGAGGAGCGCTTTCATGTGGTGGGCCGGCCTCGCGGGCGAACGCGGAGGCCTCGCGCCCCGCCGCCCGGGCCATGCTAGAACGCCTGGCCCCAACGAGCCATTTCACCCCCCGATCCGAAAGGGCGGTTCTTTGGTTAGGATCGGGTCCGGAATGGACATCCGCACCCAGGCGACCCTGCTCGCCGCCATCGTCACGCTGGCGCTCGCCGGGGCCGCCCTCCTGCGCGACAACCGGTCCCGGGTCTTCACCCTCTTCGCCCTCTTCTCGGCGAACCTGGGGGTGTTCTCGTTCGCGGACTTCCTCCACCGCTGGGCGGGGCCGACGGTGCCCTTCCGGCTGTGGGAGCGGATCGCGGTGGTGACGGGGGCGCTCCTGCCCGCCTCCGCGCTCGCCTTCTTCCTCGAGTTCCTGGGGGTCGCGCAGCGGCCGGCGCGGCGGGCGCGCAACTCCATGCTCATCGGCTCGGCGTCGGGCTTCATCGTGGCGGCCTCGCCGCTCGTGGGCCTCTCGCTCGCCAAGCTCGCCATCACCGTCTACGTGGTGGGCGGGATGGGCGCCATGCTGACCGTGCTCTGGAAGCGCATGCACGGGGCCCCCACCCGCGTCGAGCGCGCCCGCCTGCTCTACCTCTTCATCGGGGCCTGCATCACGGTGGCCCTCTCCACCCTCGACGTCCTGCCCCGCTTCGGCGTGCCCTATCCGGCCGAGGGGCTCGGCTCCATCACCCTCACCGTCTTCATGTTCTTCCTGTCGCAGACGCTCCTGCGGCACCGCCTGCTCGACCTCCACGAGTTCCTCGGGAAGATCGTGATCGTGAGCGCGCTCGGACTGGTGCTGGTCGCCATCTACGGCGGGCTCGTCTCCTGGGTGGGGAGCCGCACCGAGCTCTTCTACTTCAACACCCTCGTGGCCTCCTTCGTCATCCTCTCCCTCTTCGAGCCGATGCACGAGAAGGTCGAGGAGTGGGTGGTCTTCACCCTCTTCCGCGAGCGCTACGAGCTCATCCGCAACCTCGAGCAGCTGCGCGAGCGCATCGCCAACGTCATCGACCCCGCCCAGCTCGCCGCCGTGCTGCTCGACGGGCTCGCCGAGACGCGTCGCGTCACCCACGCCTCGCTCTGGCTCCTCGCCGACGACCGGCCCGGGTACCGGCTGCTCGACAGCCGCGGCCCGCCGCCGGTGCCCTTCCTGGAACCGGCCACCGCCAGGTCCCTGCTCGGCGCGGCCTCGAGCGGCCAGAAGGCGATCCTCCTCGAGAACATCGACCGGCGCCTCGCCGAGCTGAGGGCGCTCTTGCCGGCCGGGCCGGCGGCGAGCGACGGGCGCGGCGCCCCGGTGGAGGTCCACGAGGAGGTGAAGCGGCTCGGCGACGCCCGCGCCGCCATGGGCGTCATGCGCTCGGGGATCACCATGCCGCTCACCGCCGGCGACCGGGTGGTCGGCTTCCTCGCCTGCTGGGACGAGCGGGTGCCGGAGGCGTTCGCCTCGAACGAGATCGCCGCGCTCATCGAGGTGGCCGACCGGGCGGCGCTGGTCATCGAGAACTCCAAGCTCTACCAGCACATGAAGGAGCGCGACCGGCTGGCCGCGCTGGGCGAGATGGCCGCCGGCCTGGCGCACGAGATCCGCAACCCGCTCGCCGCCATCCAGGGGGCCATCCAGCTCCTCCTGCCCCAGGACGACGGCCGCGCCCCGGAGGGCAAGGGCCCCTCGGAGAACGCCAGCGAGTTCCTCGGCATCATCGCCGACGAGGTGCGGCGCCTCAACAGCGTGGTGAGCCAGTTCCTCGACTACTCGCGGCCGGCCCGGGCCAGCCTGGCCCCCGGCGACGTGAACGAGATCCTGCGCAAGACCCTGACCCTGCTCGAGGCCGAGATCCCCGACGAGGTGAAGCTCAAGGTGGAGCTCGCGCCCGACCTCCCGCGCGTCTCCTGCGACCCCGAGCAGCTCCGGCAGGTCTTCTTGAACCTGGCCCTGAACGCCCTGCAGGCCATGCCAGGCGGGGGCGAGCTCTACATCGGGACCCGGCTCGCCCGCGACGAGGTGGCGCTCTGGCGCGACAGCCCGCGGCGCAGCGACCTCGTCGAGGTGCGGTTCCGGGACACCGGGCCAGGGGTGACCGAGGAGGCGAGGGACCTCATCTTCGTGCCCTTCTTCACCACCAAGGAGAAGGGGACCGGGCTCGGGCTCGCCATCTGCCAGCGCATCGTCAAGGCGCACGGCGGGACCATCGGCCTGCGCTCGGCCCCCGGCGAGGGGGCGGACTTCGTCATCGCCCTGCCCGCGCTCTGGGAGGGTCGCGAGAAGGAGCCCTCCGCGCCCAAGCCGGAGAAGGTGCGCTCGCGCCGGCGGCGCCGCCGCCCGGCCCGGCGGCCGGCCTGAGGGCGGGCGGCCCCGCATGGCGATCTCGCTCCGGGCGTGCTAAGGACGGCCCGTGTCGCACGTCCTCATCGTCGACGACGAGCTCAACATCCGCCGAGTGCTCTCCGCCATGCTGGCGCGCGAGGGCTACGAGGTCACCGCCGCCGCCGACGGGGAGCAGGCGCTGGCGGTGCTGCAGAAGACCCCGGTCCACGTGGTGGTGACCGACCTCGTCATGCCGAGGCTGGGGGGGCTTGAGCTCCTCGCCCAGATCACCTCCGAGTTCCCCGACGTCCCGGTGATCGTCATCACCGCCCACGGCACCGTGGACAGCGCGGTGCAGGCCCTCAAGGCGGGGGCCTTCGACTACATCACCAAGCCCTTCGAGCAGGAGGAGCTGAAGATGGTCATCGCCAAGGCCAGCCGGGCCCACGAGTACGAGCGGCAGAACGTCCACGGCCCGGCGGTGGCCGGCGAGAAGCCGCCGCTGGTGGGCGGATCCCCCGCCATGCGCCAGGTCTACGAGATGGTGGCCAAGGTGGCCGA
>DATJVF010000275.1:0-17166 GCA_035501995.1 Anaeromyxobacteraceae bacterium | reverse complement strand
TGCCACGAGTTCGTACAGCTCCCGGAGCAGGCCCTCGGCCTGCCTGAGCCGCTGCTCATCGTCGGCGGCGAGCACGATCTGGCCGCCGCGGGACCCCACCTGCACTCCCACGCGCTTCTCGATGAGCTTCAGGTGCTCGTTGTGCGTCCCGCACAGGGTCCGCACCTTGTCGTTGTCGTCGAAGTCGAGCCGGGCGGTCTTGTGCGACGGGGCGGCGTTGGCCAAATGCGTCCTCCAGCGGGTGCGAGAGCTCGCCTCCCCTCGGCTAGGGGCGTAGACCATAACGCCCTCGGCCGGGCGCCACCCTAGGGCGAGCGGCCACGCTACGGAAGGGGCGCGAGGAGGACGAACCCTCCCTCGGGTCGGCGCCGGTAATAGTACTCCTCCCGGTAGGGGTAGCGCAGGTCGGCTCGCGCGAGGAGACCGGCGTCGACGAGCGCCCCGAGGGTGGCCGGGTACTCCCCGCGCTCGAGCCTCCAGAGCTCGAGCGCCCGGGAGAGCCTCGCGAACTGGTAGCGGGCGAGGAAGGTCTGGGGGGCGCGGTAGCTCAGCGCCTGGTCCCCGTCGAGGGCGAATCCCCGCTCGTGGGCCAGCCAGAAGAGGATGGCGAGGACGCCGGCCAGCGCGAGGGTGGCCGAGAAGCCGGCCGCCCCGCGGCGCAGCCGCTCGCCCCAGCTCCTCGCGTAGGCAGTGACGCCGGCGGTGGCGGCGCGCCGCGGCGGCGCGACCGGGCGGATGAGCCCCTGGTTCACGAGGGTGAGGAGCGCCTTGCAGGTCTCGAACTCTCCGAGGCGCGACAGGTCCACCAGGGTCGAGACGGTGCGGCCCGGGTCGGCGAGCGCGAAGACGCGCCGCTCGCTCGCACCGAGGGCGGCCACCTCGGCCTTGCGCTCGGGGTCGTTGAGCTTGGCGAGCCGCTGGAAGGTCATGGCCGGGGAGCTGATCTTCCGCCGCACGAGCGACCACTCGTCGATGCGGCGGAAGCCTTCCATGAGGAGGGACTCGGCGCGGAGCGGGGTGGCCGTGCTCTCATCCCACTCCACCGCCCCGGGCTCGAAGCGGTAGGTGCCGGACTTCCAGCCGAAGAGCCGGTAGACGGTCTCGGTGGTCTGCAGCGCCGTCATCTCCTTCAGGTCCTCTTTGGAGACGAACTGCATCTCGACGAGGAGGTCCCCGAGGCGGCGCAGGGTGCGGCGCTGGGCCTCGAGCGCCGCTTCGAGCTCCTCTCGGGTGATGAGCTGGGCGGCGAGGAGCCGCTCCCCGAGCCGGTCCTTCTGGGCCCGGCCGGCGTCCTCGGCCGAGACCACGCAGCCGTCGGCGATGGCGACGTGCACTTCCTCGTCGCGGGTGGTGAGGTGCAGCATCCCGCTCTTCGCCTGCTGCGCGATGAGCTGCAGGATCTCCGCGATGCCGAAGTCCTTGAGGGTGCCGGTGAGCGCCATCGTGCTCCCTAGTGCCGGGTGCTCCGGAAGAGGTGGCGGACCGCCACCACCCAGATGGCGAGGGCGAGAGGGACCACCACCGCGAGCTTCGCCACCTCCTCCGAGCCGGAGGGGTACGGCGGGGGCACCGCCCCCCGCCAGAACACCGCCACCGCCGCCAGGAAGGCGAGCGCGAAGAGGATGAGGGCACCCTTCCCCACCTCGCCGAGCCACAGGTGGCCCCCGCCGCCGCTCGCGATGGCGAGCCCCCGGGCGAGGAGCCGGCGGTACCGGCCGCGGCGCACGACCTGCATCTCCTTGCGGTGGCGGTCGCGCGCCTCGACCACCCCCTTCTTCACGAACACGTTCACGCACTGCCCGCAGAGGGCGCCGGCGGCCGGGCCGCAGCGGGTGCAGGTCGGGCCCCCACAGCGCTCGCAGGCGCCGCTCGCGCGGAGCCGCCGGCCGAGGAAGGCGAGCGGCCAGAGGACCAGGGCGGCGGCCAGGGGGAACCAGGGCCAGAAGAAGGCCGGCCAGGGTCCGGCGAGCCGCGCCTCGAGCGCCTCCTCCACCGCCCGCGGCGCGTCGTCGACGGCCAGAGCGGCCACCTCGGCGGGCGGCACCGGGACGTCGATGAGCCAGCGGTTGGCGCGGAAGTCGTCGTCCGAGCCGTAGCGCTCGACGAGGACCGGGTCGGCCAGGGCCGCCTTACGGCGCGCCTCCTGGGCCTGGTCGAGGGCGGAGGAGCGCAGGAAGATCTTGGAGAGGTCGTAGTGCGCGGCGGCGAGGGTGGTCACCTCCCCGCTCGCCCCGGCCCGGTCGATGGCCGACAGGTAGGCCGCTTTGGCGCCCTCGATGTCGCCCATGAGGAAGCGCACGTTGCCGATGTCGACCAGGGCCTGGGTCCGCCCGCCGGCCGACTCGTACCAGCGCAGCGCCGTCTTGAGGTCGCCGCGCCGCTTGTAATGGCGGCCGAGCGCGAGCAGGGCGGCCGGAGGCAGCTCGCCGCGCTCGGCGCGCGCCTCGAGCGCCGCGGCCACCCGGCCGTCGTCCTCGCCCTGCTCGAGGCGGTAGACCTGGTCGGCGAGCGTACCGGTCCAGGCGACGAGCGAGGCCACCCGCTCGGCACCGAGGGGGAGGAGCGCCACCACCGCCAGCGCCAGGGCCACGAGCCGCCGCTCGGCCGGCAGGAAGTAGGGGGCGGCCCACAGGGCGAGGAGCACGAGCAGGGAGGCCACCCCGAGGTGGAGGGCGACCGGGAGGGCGAGGAGGGCCAGCGCCAGGAAGTCCGCCTGCAGGGAGGTGGCGTGGCGGAAGAGCGGCAGGTGGTGGAAGTCGTGCAGGACGAGCCGCAGGCGCCGGAGGAAGAGCAGGCCCACCACGAGCACGCTCACCGCGAACGAGGCGGTGAGGAGGGCGACGAGGACGTCGCCCTCGAAGGCCCGCCTGGTATGCGGCTCGCGGAGCACCGCCCGGGCGGCCGCCTCGAGGTCGCCGAGCGCGGCGATGAGCTGCCCCGAGGGATCGCGCACCACCCTCGCCTCGGCGAGGACGAGGTGCGTCGCGGCGAGGTCCGGGGCGAGGGCCACCGCCAGCTCGGCGCGGGCCACCGCGTCGCCGGGGGCGCGCGCCTCGAGCGCCTGGCGGGCAGCCCGGATCTCGGCCGCGGCGAGCACGTCCAGGTTCTCGATACCGAGCTCGCGCTTCAGCTCGAGGAGGCGCCGCTCGGCCTCCTTGGCGCGGGGTAGGTCCTGCTCGCGCAGGGCTTCGCGCCGCTCGAGCCAGATCTTCTGAAGGTCGCCGTAGCGGCCGCGCACGAGCTCGATGGGGCGGACCGGGGCCTCCTTCGGTTCCTTCGGCGCCGCCGGCGCGGGCGGGCCGGCCGGGAGGTCGGCGGCGGTGGGCGGCGGGGCGGGGACCGGCTCCTTGGGCACCGGCCTTTGTTCCTCGGCCGGGAGGTCCTCCTCCACCATCGAGGGCGCGGCCACCTGCGCCCGCGAGGCGAAGGGCGCGAGGAGGAGGAGGGCGAGGAGCGACCTTGAGAGCTTCACGCAGCTAGGGATGCTAGCACGCGTCGCCTGGGGTACAACCCGGCCATGCCCACCCCCGCCGAAGCCATCGAGCGCCTCCTCGCCATCATGGCCCGCCTGCGGGGCCCGGGCGGCTGCCCCTGGGACCGGGAGCAGACCCTCGCCTCGCTCAGGCCCTACGTCCTCGAGGAGACCTACGAGGTGCTCGAGGCCATCGACGCCGGGGACCCCCGCGAGCACTGCGAGGAGCTCGGCGACCTCCTCCTGCAGATCGTCTTCCAGGCCGAGCTCGCGAAGGAGAAGGGGCAGTTCGCCTTCGCCGACGTGGCCGAGGCCATCTCCAACAAGCTCGTCTCCCGCCACCCTCACGTGTTCGGGGACGCCGACGTGAAGGACGCCGAGGGCGTGCTCCGGCAGTGGGCGGCGCTGAAGCGCAAGGAGAAGGCCGCCAAGGGCGGCGGCAAGAGCGTGCTCGAGGGCGTGCCGCGCGAGATGCCGGCGCTCGCCCGCGCCGACCGCCTCACCGAGAAGGCGAGCCGCATCGGCTTCGACTGGAAGGAGGCGCAGGGGGCGAGGGAGAAGGTCGCCGAGGAGCTCGAGGAGCTCGACCAGGCGGTAGCCTCGGGCGACCGGGGCGCCATCGAGCACGAGATGGGCGACGTGCTCTTCGCGCTCGCGAACCTGGCGCGCAAGCTCGAGGTGCCACCCGAGGAGGCGCTGCGCCGCGCCATCGGCCGCTTCGT
Source organism: Anaeromyxobacteraceae bacterium (assembly GCA_035501995.1). Lineage (GTDB taxonomy): Bacteria > Myxococcota > Myxococcia > Myxococcales > Anaeromyxobacteraceae > Anaeromyxobacter_A. The sequence goes on along the minus strand of DATJVF010000275.1, from coordinate 12,972 downwards.
CGCCCGGTTCGGGCACATCGAGCGCGGCCTCGCGGAGGCCGGGGTGCCTCACGGGGAGGCGACCCTGGAGGAGATGGAGCAACTCTGGAGTGAGGCCAAGGCGCTCGAGCGCGAAAACAAAAAACCATCCTAGTCTTCGCAGGGTCCAAGCAGCCCTACCCCGTCCACAGTTCTTGTGGAAAGTCCGTGGAAAAGTCTGTGGCTTCCCCCGACCGGCACGCGATTTTCACGCCCCCGGCACCCGTTGCTGCGACCTGCATCGCGGCTAATACCTAGTTCTTTCAATGCCTTGAACTCAGACATCCACAGAGATATCCGGACTAGGCCGCTCGGCGGCGGCCCCGGGGAGCGCGAAAAAGGCCGGTGGTGGATAAGTCGACTCGGGCTCGTGAGGCGCGGGGCCGCGCGGGACGCGGTCCTGCGAGGCGGGCCCGCCCCGAGGCCTAGTGCCACTAAGCCCTGCCGCGCACCTGCTCCTCGGGCCGCCGTCGCCCTAAGGAGAGCGCGCGGCGAACCCGTCCGGGGCTAAAGGCCGAGACGCTTCGTCGCAGGCTTCGCGCGCTTGACTCACCTTCCCGGGGGCGGTACATAGCGCCGCTTTCCAACAGCGCATTTTCGGAGAGTCCCGTTGGCGAACACCCGCTCCGCTGAGAAGAGAAACCGCCAGGCTCAGAAGCGCCGCGCGCGCAACGTCCGCGTCCGCACCGGCCTCAAATCGGCCGTGAAGAAGGCGCGCGAGGCCATCGGGAAGGGCGACCCCGGCGCGAAGGCCGCGGTGGAGGGCGCTCTCGCCACCCTGGCCAAGGCGGCCTCGAAGGGCATCATCCACAAGAACGCGGCGTCGCGCCGCATCGCGAGGCTCGCCAGGGCCGCGCACAAGGCCGCGGCGCCGGCGGCGACGCCCTAGCGCGGCGCCGGGGCGGCGCCGCGGGGCGCTACGGAACCTCGAGCCGCTCCACCACCTCCCGAGCCAGGTCCTCGGCGGCGGTGCGGAGCGCGAGCCGTCGGCGCCCCTCGCTCTCGAGCGGATCCTGTCCGGCGAGGAGTTCCTCCGCCTTCTCGGAGGTGAATTCGGTCTCCGTCTTGCCGTCGACGACCAAGCGGACCTCGACCCGCACCCGGGCCTGGTAGGTCCCGCCCACCGCGGTCGCCCCGAAAGCCGAGAGGAGGACCGCGCCCTCGAGGTGGGCGGGCGCCTCCGGCCCCCCGTCGGCGCCCCGGCGGGCGAGCTCGCGCCTCAGCGCGGTCGCGACGAGCACCCCGAGCTCCCCGTCGGTGGTCCGGTTCTCGAGCGGGCGGACGAAGATCGCTCGCGCCTTCTCTGGCAGGCGGTTTTCCCCAGCGGTGAGCGCGTAGCCGCAGCCGACCAGGGAGGCCAGGAGGGCGGCCGGGACCTTGAGGGCGCGGGAACCCAGGTCGGCCTCGCCTAGTTCGCCACGAAGTTCATGAGCCTCCCCGGCACGAAGACCACCTTGCGGATGGTCTTCCCGGCGAGGTGGGCCTTCACCTTGTCCTCCGCCTCGGCGCGGGCGCGCACCTCGGCCTCCCCGGCCTCGGCGGCCACCGTGACCTCGCCCCGCAGCTTCCCGTTCACCTGGACCGCCACCGTGACCGAGTCCGAGGCGACGAGCGCCGGGTCGTAGCCCGGCCAGCGCTGCTCGCAGAGGAGCTCCTCCCTGGCCTTCGGCCCGAGGACCTCGTGCCACAGCTCCTCGGCGGCGTGGGGGGCGAAGGGGGCGAGCAGGGTGGCGAGGGCGAGGAGGGCCTCGCGTACCGCCGCCCGGTCGGCCTCGTCGGCGGGCTCGAAGGCGTAGAGTGCGTTCACGAGCTCCATCAGGGCGGCGATCCCGGTGTTGAACTTGAGGTCGCCCGCCAGGCCCTCGGTCACCTTGCGGATGGTGCGGTGGGTGCGCCGGCGGAGCTCCAGGGCCGCCCCGGCGGCCCCGGCGAGGGCCGAGGGGTCGGCCCGGAAGGTCGCCTGGCGCGCGTGGAAGATGCGCCAGACCCGGGAGAGGAAGCGGTGGAGGCCGTCCACCTGCTCGTCGGACCAGTCGATGTCCTTCTCCGGCGGGGCGGCGAAGAGCATGAAGAGGCGGACGGTGTCGGCCCCGTACTTGTGCACCATGGGCCCGGGCGCCACCACGTTGCCCCAGCGCTTCGACATCTTGCGCCCGTCCGGCCCGTTGACGATGCCCTGGGTGACGAGTCGCTTGCAGGGCTCGGCGACCTCGACGAGGCCGAGCTCCTTCATGATCCGGTTCCAGAACCGGAAATAGAGGAGGTGCATCACCGCGTGCTCCGGCCCGCCCACGTAGACGTCGACCGGCAGCCAGCGCGCGGCGAGGGCCCGGTCGAAGGGCGCGCGGTCATCGTTCGGCGACAGGTAGCGCGCGTAGTACCAGGAGGAGTCGACGAAGGTGTCCATCGTCTCCGTCTCGCGCCGGGCGGGCTTCCCGCAGCGTGGGCAGGTGGTGTTCACGAAGTGCGGCACCTTGGCGAGCGGCGGCTCGCCGGTGCCGGTGATGATGGCCTCCTCGGGCAGCCGCACCGGCAGGTCCGCCTCCGGCACCGGCACCGCACCGTGGTCTGGGCAGTAGATGATGGGAATGGGGGTGCCCCAGTAGCGCTGGCGCGAGAAGCCCCAGTCGCGCAGGTGGAAGCGCACGGTGGCCGCGCCGAAGCCCTTCACCTCCGCGTCGGCGCTCATGCGGTGCCGCGCCTCCTCGCTCGAGAGCCCCGAGTACGGCCCGGAGCCCTCGAGGACCCCGTCCTCGGTGGCGGCCCTGGCGAGCGCCTCCCCCGCGGGCAGGCGCTCGCCGTGCGCCGGCTGGATGACCACCCGCACCGGGAGGCCGTACTTCCGGGCGAACTCGAGGTCGCGCTGGTCGTGGGCCGGGACGCTCATCACCGCGCCGGTACCGTACTCGGCGAGGACGAAGTTGGCGATCCAGATGGGGATCTCTTCCGCGGTGTAGGGGTTCACGGCCCGGGCGCCGGTGAAGACCCCCTCCTTCGGCGCCCCCTCCCCCGTCCGCTCGGAGAGGTCGACCCGGCGCATCCGCTCCACGAAGGCGCGCACCTCGGGCTGGCGCTCGCTGGAAGCGAGGCGCTCGGCCATGGGGTGCTCGGGCGCCAGCACCACGTAGGTGCAGCCGAAGATGGTGTCGAGGCGGGTGGTGAACACCTTCAGGGGCTCCTTCGACCCCACCACCCCGAAGTCGACCTCGGCCCCCTCGCTCTTCCCGATCCAGTTGCGCTGCATGGTGGTGACCCGCTCGGGCCACGCCGACAGCTCGTCCAGTCCGGCGAGCAGATCCCTGGCGTAGGCGGTGATGCGGAAGGCCCACTCCGGGATCACCTTCTCCACCACCTTGCTCTGGCAGCGCTCGCAGACGCGCTCGCCCTCCTCTTCGAGGACCTGCTCGTTGGCGATGACGGTCAGGCAACCGGTGCACCAGTTGGCCTTGCCCTGCCGCCGGTAGACGAGGTCCCGCGCCAGCATGCGCAGGAAGAACCACTGGTTCCACCGGTAGTACTCGGGATCGGCGGTGACGATCTCCCGTTCCCAGTCGAAGGAGTAGCCGAGCGAGCGCAGCTCCTGGCGGAAGGCCACGATGTTCTCGCGGGTGCGCTCGGCCGGGTGCTTCCCGTCCTTCAGGGCGGCGTTCTCGGCCGGCAGGCCGAGGGCATCGAAACCGATGGGGTGCAGGACGTCGAAGCCGCACATGCGCAGGTAACGGGCCAGCGCGTCACCGATGGTGTAGACCCGCGCGTGGCCCATGTGCATGGCGCCCGATGGGTAAGGGAACATCTCGAGGACGTAGCGCTTCTCGGCCTTCTCGCGGCGCCCGGCCGCGAAGGCCCGCGCGTCGGTCCAGCGCCCCTGCCAGCGGGGCTCGATGGACTGCGGCTCGTATCGTTCGTTCATGGACATGTGGGCTCTCGAAAGCGGCGCATCCTAACCTTTAGCCGGACCTCGCGTCATGCTCATCCTACACAGGGCGGCGCCCCCCGCCTCCCCTCGCCCGCCGGGCACCGGAGGGGCCGCTGCGCTATAGTGCCGCCCGCGCACCCTCCCGGAGAGAGCGAGCCCCATGTTCCCGACCGTCTACATCGCCGACATCGACCGCTACGAGGGCCAGGAGGTCACCCTCCACGGCTGGCTCGACAACCGCCGCTCCTCCGGCAAGCTCCACTTCCTGCAGGTCCGCGACGGCACCGGGGTGATGCAGTGCGTGGTCTTCAAGGGCAACGTGCGGCCGGAGGTGTTCGGCGAGGCCGACCACCTCCCCCAGGAGACCTCGCTCACCGTCACCGGCACCGTCAAGAAGGACGCCCGCTCGCCCCGCGGCTACGAGCTCGACGTGAAGGACCTCGCGGTGGTGGCCCGGCCGGCCCGCGAGTTCCCCATCGGCCACAAGGAGCACGGGGTGGCCTTCCTCATGGAGCAGCGCCACAACTGGATGCGCTCGCAGCGCCAGCAGACCATCCTGCGCGTGCGCCACGGCGTGGTAAAGGCCATCCGCGACTTCTTCGACGGGCGCGGCTTCACCCTGGTCGACGCCCCCATCTTCACCCCCAGCGCCTGCGAGGGGACGAGCACCCTCTTCGAGGTGCCGTACTTCGACCTCGGCAAGGCCTACCTCACCCAGTCGGGCCAGCTCTACAACGAGGCGGCCGCCATGGCCCTCGGCAAGGTCTACTGCTTCGGCCCCACCTTCCGCGCCGAGAAGTCCAAGACCCGCCGCCACCTCACCGAGTTCTGGATGGTCGAGCCCGAGGTGGCCTTCATGGACCTCGAGGGCGACATGCGCCTCATGGAGGACCTGGTCGAGTTCGTGGTGCAGGGCGTGCTCGCGAAGCACGAGCACGAGCTCAAGCTCATCCTCGAGCGCGACGTCGAGAAGCTCCGCAACGTGAAGGCGCCCTTCCCCCGCATCACCTACGAGGAGGCGGTGGCGGTCATCGAGAAGGCCGGCCACCCCATGCGCTTCGGCGACGACATCGGAGGCGACGAGGAGACGCTCGTCGCCTCGTCCTACGACCGCCCGGTGATGGTCCACCGCTACCCGGCCGAGCTCAAGGCCTTCTACTTCAAGAAGGACCCCCAGGACCCGCGCCTCGCGCTCGGCTGCGACGTCCTCGCCCCGGAGGGCTACGGCGAGATCATCGGCGGCGGCCAGCGCGAGGACGACCTCGCGGCCCTCGAGGCCTCCCTCGACACGTTCGCCCTGCCCCGCGAGGCCTTCGAGTGGTACCTCGACCTGCGCCGCTACGGGACCGTGCCCCACGCGGGCTTCGGGATGGGCGTCGAGCGCTGCGTGGCCTGGATCTGCGGGCTGCACCACGTGCGGGAGACCATCCCCTTCGCCCGCATGATGGAGCGCATCACGCCCTGAACGGCCCCCGGCCGGGCTACCCGGAAACGCCCGGCGCCCGGCCGTCGAGGAGCGTCGCCACCACCTGCAGCACCTGCCCGCTCTGCACCGGCTTCACCAGGAAGGCGTTCGCGCCGAGGCCGAGCGCGCGGTTCTTGTCCTGCTCAGCGCCCTCGGTGGTGATGACCACGATGGGCGTGCCCCGCAATCCGGCGGCGGCGCGCACCAGGCGGATGAGCTTCAGCCCGTCCATCACCGGCATGTTGATGTCGGTGAGCAGGATGTCCACCTCCGCCCCCTGCAGCTTGCGCCAGGCGTCGGCGCCGTCCTCGGCCTCGAGCGCGTGGATCCCCGCCCGCTCGAGGGCGTAGCCGAGCTGCTTGCGCATGGAGGCGCTGTCGTCCACTACCATCGCGCGGATCTGGGGGGAGGCGCCCATGGGCTAACGGCCCTCGGCGAAGCGCTCGAGGCGCGCGGCGATGCGTTCCAGGGTGAGCACCTCCACCCTTCCGGTGGCGGCCGCCTTCTGCGGCATGCCGTAGACCACCGCCGACTCCTGGGACTCGGCGAGCGCGAGGCCACCCGAGTCGGCGACCGCCTCCACCCCCCGGCGCCCGTCGTCGCCCATCCCGGTCAGCACCACCGCGCACACCCGGCCCGGCATGGCGACGGCGGCCGACTCGAAGAGCAGGTCGGCGCTCGGGCAATAGCGCTCGACGGAGGTCTCGGCGGCGAGGAGCGCCGCCCGGAGCGGCGACCCCGGCCCCCGCTCCGGCACGAGCTTCAGATGGCGCCCGCCCGGGGCGACGAAGACGCGCCCCTCGAGGAGCTCGTCGCCCTCGCCCGCCTCGAGGACCTCGAAGCCGGTCCTGCGCGCCATCCGCTCGGCGAAGGCCCGGGTGAAGCGCTCCGGCATGTGGAGCGCGATGGCGTAGCCGAGCGGCAGCTCGGGGGAAAGGCGAGCGAAGAGCCTGGTGAGGGCGGTCGGCCCGCCGGTCGAGGCGCCCACCACCACGATGCGCCGCGGCCGCGCCCCCGCCCGCCTCTCCGCCCGCCCCCGCTCCTCGAACTCCTCCGGCTCCCCGGCCAGGCTCTCGACGCGGAGCGCGCGCACGGTCTCGATCTTGGCGAGGAGCTCCTCGCGCACCGAGAGCTCCTCCTCCCAGGGCCGCTCGCCGTGGGTGGGCTTGGCGACGAAGTCCAGCGCCCCGAGCTCGAGGGCCTTGAACACCTCCTGCTTGCGGGCGTTGGAGGAGACCACGATGACCGGGGTCGGCCTCCGCGCCATGAGCAGTCGGAGGAAGGTGAACCCGTCCATGCGGGGCATCCCGAGGTCGAGGCAGATGCAGTCCGGCTCGAGCTCGAGCGCGAGCCGGAGCGCCTCCTCGCCGTCGCTCGCCCGCCCGACCACCTCCACCCCCTCCCCCTCGGCCAGGATCTCCGAGACCGCCCGCTGGCTCGCCGCCGAGTCGTCCACCACGAGCACGCGCACCGGCGGGCGGGGAGGTCTCGGGGGCGGGGGAGAGGTCGTGAGCACGGGGTCAGGCCGGGGTGAAGGGCTTGCGGTAGACGAGGTCGTGGCGCAGCTGGGCGATCTCGAAGTCGGTGGTGACGTGGAGGAGCGACTCGGAGTGGCCGAGCAAGAGGTAGCCCCCGGCCCGCAGGCGCTGCTGGAAGGAGCGCACCACCCGCCGCCTGGCCTCGAGGCCGAAATAGATCATGACGTTCCGGCAGAAGATGACGTCCACCGCCCCGACCTGGCGGACGGCGCGCTCGTCGAGGAGGTTCAGGTGCGTGAAGCTCACGAGGCGGCGAACGGGCTCGCGGGCGTGCCACTTCCCCTCCTCGAGCCTGAAGAACGGCCGCACGAGCTCGGCCTCGGCGGTGCGGAAGGCGTGCGGGCCGTAGGCGGCCGCCCGCGCCACCGCCAGCACCCGGCGCGCGATGTCCGAGCCGAGCACCTCCACCCTCCACCCCTCGAAGAGCCCGCTCTGCAGGAGCAGGACCGCGACGGTGTAGACCTCCTCGCCGGTCGAGCAACCGGCGCACCAGACCCGCAGGCGCCGCTCGGGGGCGTTCTCCTGCGCCAGCGCGGGCAGGATCTCGTGGGCGAAGGCGCGCAGCTGGTTCGGCTCGCGGTAGAAGTAGGTCTCGTTGGTGGTGAGCGCCTCGGCGGCCGTCTCGAGCTCCCCGCGCTGGCGGGGGTCGTAGCGCAGCAGGCGGTAGTAGCGCCCGAAGTCCGAGAGTCCGTGGAACTCGAGGCGCGGGGCGAGCCTTCGCTGCAAGAGGTGCAGCATGTCGTCCCCGAACGAGAGGCCGCAGTGCTCGGCGATGAGGTCCCTCAGGAGCCGGAACTCCTCCTCCGTCATGGCGAGCGCACCGCGCAAGAGGGAGCCCCGCGCCCCTAGGCGCGGCCCCCGAGCGCGCGGCCCGCCGCCGCCAGCTCCTCGAGCACGAGCGGGTCCTCCTCCACCCGGGCGAGGTCCCTCACGATGGCGAGCAGCGCCGGGTCGCCCCGCGCACCGAGCGCGCGCGCCGCCGCGCGCCGCACGTCCCAGCGCGCGTGCCGCCCGGCCGCGAGCAGGATGGCCGTGGTCGAGGACCCCGGCACGAGGGCCGCCGCCCGCACCGCCTCCTTCACCACCTCAGGGTCGGCCTGCCGGGCCGCCCCTTCCAGGAGCCCCGGGTCCGTCGCCGCCCCGAGGTCGGCGAGCGCGTGCAGGGCCGCCGCTGCCGGCTCGGGGGATAAGGCCGCGTCGCGGACGAGCTCGGCGAGCGCCTCCCGGTGCGCGAGCGCACCGCAGCGCCCGAGGGCCAGGGCGGCCTCGGCCCGCACCGCCGCCGACTCGTCGCCGAGCGCCATGGCGAGGCCCTGCACGCTCTCGCCCCGCTCGCGGCCCGCCGCTCCACCCGCCGCGATGAGGCCGAACGCCTGCACCGCCGCCGCGCGCACCGCGTCGTCCGGGTCCTCGAGGGCCTCCTCGAGCTCCGGGAGCGGCCAGGGCTCGAGCGGGACGCGGGAGGCGATCGCGGAGAGCGCCCCGGCCGCCGCCACCCGCGTACCGCGGTGCGGCGCCCGGAGGGCGGCCCGCAGCGCCGGTACGTCCTCGGCCTCCCCGACCCGCCCGACGAGGCGCAGGAGCGCCGGCCGCGCCGGCACCGATACGTCGCGGCAGACGAGAAGCACCGCCGGGCGGACGTCCTCGTGGCCCGAGAGCTCGGCGAGCGCTGCCACCGCCGCCCCGGAGACGCCCGGGTCGTCGTTGGCGAGGAGCGGCACGAGCGCCGCCACCGCGCGGCGATCGCCGACCCGCCCGAGCGCCTCGATGGCGAGGTCGCGCGCCGCCTCGTCCTCACCCGAGAGCGCCTCCGCCAGCGCATCGAAGGCCGCGCGGTCGCCGAGGCGGGCGAGGGCGGCCGCGGCCACCACCTTGGGGACGGGGGCGAGTCCCGTGAGCAGCTCGTGGAGCACGGGTCCGGCCGGGGGGCCGATGGCGGCCAGGGCCTCGGCGGCCATCGAGCGCAACCGGTCGTCCTCGGCCGAGGCCACGATGGCCGGGACGTGGGGCGCCTGCCCCACCCAGGCCAGCACGGCGAGGGCCCCGCTCCTCACGGTCTGCTCGCCGGCGGCGAGCGCGGCGGCAGCGTGGGCGGGGAGCTCGGGCGTCCGGGCGGCGGCCTCGCGCACGGCGGCGGCGAGCACGTCGTGACGGTGGCCGTGCCGCATCCGGTGGTAGCCGACCCCGGCCAGGGCCGCCTCTCGCACGCCGCGGGAGGGGTCCTCGAGCCCGCTCGCGAGGAGCCGCAGGGCGACCGGCTCGTCGCTCATGCCGGCGAGGCGCAGGGCCGGCCGCCGCTGGCGGCGGTCCGCCGCCAGGGCCTCGAGCCGCTCGGCGGGCACGGCCGCTCGCAGCCGCAGGCAGGCGTCGAGCGCCGCTCGCCCGAGGTCCCCGTCCGAGGTGTCGAGGGCCGAGCGGAGCCCGGCCAACGCCTCCTCGCCGCCCAGCTTCCCGAGCGCGCCGGCGGCGGCCACCCGGGTGTTGGGATCGCGGTCCCCGAGCCGGGCCACGAGCGCCGGCGCGGCCCGGCGGCTCCCCAGGTCACCCAGGATCTCGGCGGCGGCGGTCCGCACCTCGGGCAGCGCGCTCTCGAGGGCCTCGCTGAGGGCCCCGAGGGCCGGGGCGCCGATGAGGACCAGCGCCTCGCCGGCTGCGGTACGGAGGCCCGGGCCGGACCCGGCCCCGAGGGCGGATACGAGCTGCCTCACCACCGCGGAGGGCTCCCCGCGCGCCAGCCGCTCGGCCGCCGCCCGCCGGACCCGCCAGCTCGGGTCGCCGAGCCGCTCGAGGAGGAGCGCGGCGGAGGCGGAGAGCGCAGGGTCGAGCTCGAGGGTGTCGCGGTAGCGACGCTCCTCGTCGTGCTCGGGAGGCGTTCCCGGGCCGCCGTCCGAGGGGGGCCTCACGGGTGACTCGGCTCCGGGGGCGTGCGGAGCGCGCGCGCCTTCTCGGGGATGTCGGGCAGGAGGAGGGCCTTCACGTTGAGGAGCAGGCGCAGGCGCTGCGGCGCCGGGCCCCGGGCGGCGCGTCCGGAGCCACCCCGCCCCTCCCCCGCCCCGCATACCCCGAGGAAGAGCCGGGCGCCGCTCGCAGCCAAGAGCGGCGGGGGAGGGCCGATGGCCGACCGCGCCAGGCGGATCACCCCGCTCACCCCGTCGACCACGAGCCCGAGCACCCGCCCGGCGACGTTCACCACCAGCACCTTGGGCCGCCCGCCGGGCCGGGCAGGGAGCCCGAGGCGCTTGCGTACGTCCACCACCGGGATGACCTCGCCGCGCAGGTTTACCACCCCTTCCACGAACTCGGGCGCTCGCGGGACGGGGGTGATGGGGAGCGGCTGGAGGATCTCCCGCATCCGGCGCAGGTCGATGGCGTACTCCTCCTCGCCCACCCGGAAGACGCACAGCTCGATGATGGGGTCGGCCCCCGAGGGCGCCGGCGGGAGCGCCGCCGGCTCGAGCTCGGCCGCCCGTCGGCCCGCCTTCACGGGGCCTCCGCCGGGTACAGGGGGGCACCGTCGCGCAGCACCTCCGCGAGGTCGAGGAGGATGAACATCCGGTCGTTGTCCCGGCCGATCCCGTCGATGAACTCGGCGCTCGCGCCCCCGATCCCGGTCGGCCGCGGCTCCACCTGCGAGGGGGTGAGCCGCACCACCTGCGAGACCGCGTCCACGAGCAGGCCGCGTCGGCCCGAGCCGGCGTCGCAGACGAGCACCCGCGACTGGCGCGTGGGCGCCGCCCCCGGCAGCCCGAGCCGCCGCCGCGGGTCGAAGACCGAGATGACCTCGCCACGCACCATGATGACGCCGAGGACGTGGGGGGGCGCCCGCGGGACCTCGGTGATGGCCGGGGCCTTCAGGATCTCGCGCAGGTTCTCGATGGCCACCGCGTACTCCTCGCCCGCGAGGAGGAAGGTGAGCCACTCGCTGCGCGCCTCCTCGACCTCGGCCGGACGGACGGGCGCGGCGGCGAGGATGGCCGGCAGCCCGGCCGCCACCTCGTCCTCGCGCCAGAAGAACTCGTCGAGGGGGTCTTGGGCCAGGGCGGCGGTGGAGGTGCTGGCGAGGCTCGCGAGCTCCTCCCTCAGCGCGTCCTCGATGCGATCCGGAGACGGGGCCGGAGGGGCCGGCTCGGGCGGACTCGCCTCGCCCTCCTCGCGCACGGGCGGCCCGGGCCGCGCCTCGGCGCGCTCCTTCGCCTTCTGCCTGATGCGCAAGAAATCCATCGACGCTCCCCCTCCGCCCGCCCGCGGGGGACAGAGGGTCTGGGGCGAGCTCAGTCTACCCTGTCACGCGCCCCCGCGCCGACCCAGGCGTCGAGCTCCTCTATCGCCGCCTTGACCACATCCGCCCCGATCTCCCGCGCGTCGCGGGCGAAGCCCTCGAGGAGGGCCCCGTTGGCGATCTGGTTCAAGAGCCTTGGGACGCCCCCGCTCCGGGCGTGGAGAAGCCTCACCGCCTCGGAGGTGAAGAGGGGAGCCGCCCGCCCGGCCACCCGCAGACGGTGGGCGAGGTAGTCGAAGGTCTCGGCGGCATCGAGCGGCCCGAGGTGGTAGGCGACACCTACCCGCTGCGCGAGGGCCTCCCCGCCCTTCCTGGGCAGCCGCTCGCGCAGCTCGGGCTGGCCGACGAGGACGAGGCCCAAGAGGGCGCGGTCGTCGGCCGCGAGGTTCGTGAGGAGACGCAGCTCGTCGAAGCCGGCCCTCCCCGGGACGAGCTGCGCCTCGTCCACGATGACCACCGGGAACAGTCCCTCGCCGTCGAGCCGGCCGAGGTGCTCGGCCAGGGCGGCGTGGGTATCGACCTTGCGCCGCTTCTCGCGGACGCCGAAGGCGCCGGCTACCGCGGCGAGGAGCTGCGCCGGGGGCAGGGCCGGGTTCACGATGAGGGCGAAGCGGCACCGGTCGGCGAAGGCGTCCACGAGCGCCCGCGAGAGCGTGGTCTTGCCGGTCCCCACCTCCCCGGTGAGCACCGCCACCTCTCGCTCCTCGATGGCCCAGGAGAGCCGCGCCAGCGCCTCGGCGTGGCTCCTCGAGCTGAAGAGGAAGGCCGGGTCGGGCGTCTTCGAGAAGGGCTTGCGGGAGAGCCCGAAGTGCTCGAGGTACATGGTCTAGGGGCCTCCCCGAGGGCTCGACCGCAAGAGCGGAGCCTCGCCCCCCGACGCGGCTCTCGCCAACCAAGGTCCCGCCACGACCGCGGCGGCGTCCACCTTCCACCGCCCCTGCGGGGGCTCTTCCTTCCTACCCTCCTCCTCTGACATCCCAGCCGGGCTGAGAGGTGGGATGCTTCCCCTCCCCTCGGGGAAGCGGTCATCTCCGTGCCCTCGGGGCTGCCGCTCGCCCGGTCACCGACCGATTCCGCGCGCTCGCCGTGCCACCGAGGACGTGGCGCTCCCGTGCTTCACCATGGCGATCGATTCCACCGCCCTCGACGCTCATGCGCGACGCGCCGGGCTCACGGCGAGCGAGCGGCGAACGCTCCGTCGCTACGGCCTTCGCCGCCCTGGGAACCTGCCATCGCCGACCGACCGGTCGAGTCCACCTCCCCGACAGGCCGTCGCCCGTGGCAGGAACGGGCGCGCGCGGCCGAAGCGACCGGGGCGCGCGCTCGAGGCCGGCCTCGCCTAGAGGGCCTCGACGAGGCCCTCGTGGTGGACCACCTCCTCGATGATGGCGCCCACGTCGAGCACGAGGATGGTCCGGCGGTTCCCGAGGTCGGTCGCTCCAGCGATGCCGCGGACGCCGGCGAGGGCGCTCCCGAGGGGTTTCACCACGATGTCCTGCTGGCCGACGAGCGCCTCGACCGCGACGCCGATCCTCTCCTGGGCGAGCCCCACCACCACCACGAAGAGCGGGCCGGCCGGCGCGGCTCCGTCCGGGGCTCCGAAGAAGCGGCCGAGCCGGATGAGCGGGAGGGTGGCGCCGCGGAGGCTAATCACCTCCCGCATCTCGATGGTGCGGAGCTCGGAGGGCGCGACGGTGATGATCTCGAGGACGCTGTTCAGGGGCACCGCGTAGGTACGGCTGGCCGCCGCGACCAC
>DATJVF010000274.1:0-19007 GCA_035501995.1 Anaeromyxobacteraceae bacterium | reverse complement strand
AGTGCCACTGGGTCTCGGCGTCGCGGTAGTCGAGGGCGGCGATGAGGCCCTCGAGGAGGGCCTGGGTCCGCTGCCGGACCATCTCCTCGAGCCGGAGGTTTATCTCGCGCAGCTTGCCGTTCTGGCGCTGCACCTCGGACGTGAGGCGCTCGTTCTCGCGCCTCAGGCGGGCCGACTCGGCCGCCTGGGCCACGGTGGCGAGCAGCTCCTGCTGGTGCCAGGGCTTGGAGATGATGCGGTAGACCTCGCCCGAGTTGACCGCCTGCAGGGCGACCCGGAAGTCCTCCGCGGCCGTGCACAGGATGCGGACCGCGCCCGGGGCGATGGCGCGCGCCTGCTTGAGGAAGGTGATCCCGTCCATCCCCGGCATCATGTAGTCGGAGATGATGACCACCGGGCGGTCTCCCTCGATGGAGGCTAGCCCTTCCTCGGGAGTGAGGTAGCAGCGCGTCGAGAAGCCGCCGGCCTCGAGCACGCGAGCGAGGGCTCTCAGGATGAGCTCGTCGTCGTCGACGATGAGGACGCGTTCGGGACCCATGGGCAGGCCGCAGGCCAGCGAGCCATCATACGTCGGCAGTCCCGGCGGGATCGACCGGGCCCCCGTCGGCGCTCGTCGACCCACCCTCTTGGAGGGGGGGGGGTCAGAAGCTGGAGAGGAACTCCTCGTTGGTGTCGAACTCGGAGAGCTTCTTCAGCAGGCGCTCCATGGCCTCGACCGGCTTCAGGGAGGCGAGCGCCGCCCGCAGCTTGCGGATCTTCTCGATCTCCTTGGGGAGGAAGAGCTTCTCCTCCTTGCGCGTACCCGAGGCCGCGATGTCGATGGCGGGGAAGATGCGGCGCTCGGCGAGCTGCCGGGAGAGCACCACCTCCATGTTGCCGGTGCCCTTGAACTCCTCGAAGATCACCTCGTCCATGCGGGAACCGGTGTCGATGAGGGCGGTGGCGATGATGGTGAGCGAGCCCCCCTCCTCAGCCTTGCGGGCGGCGCCGAAGAGACGCTTCGGGCGCTCGAGCGCCCGGCTGTCCACGCCGCCGGTGAGGGTGCGGCCCGACGACTCGATCTCGCGGTTGTAGGCGCGGGCGAGGCGGGTGATGGAGTCGAGCAGGATCACGACGTCCTTGCCGCCCTCGACGAGGCGCTTGGCCCGCTCGAGCGCCATCTCGGCGGCGTGGATGTGCTCGTCGGCCGGACGGTCGTTCGAGGAGCCGATGACCTCGCCCTGCACGTTCCGCCGCATGTCGGTGAGCTCCTCGGGACGCTCGTCCACGAGGAGGACCATGAGGTGCACGTCGGGTCGGTTGGCGGTGGTGGCCTGGGCGATGCGCTGCAGCATGATGGTCTTGCCGGCCTTGGGGGGCGAGGTGATGAGCGCCCGCGCCCCGAGGCCGATGGGGGCGATGAGGTCGAGCACCCGCCCCACCATCTCGTCCGGGCGGGTCTCCATGAGGAGCTTCTCGGTCGGATCGGTGGCGGTGAGGTTCTGGAAGTGCGTGCGCCGCGCCACCGCGATGGGGTCGGTGCCCTCGACCCCGTCCACCCGGGTGAGGATCCGCTTCATGTTGCGCAGGGCGGCGACGCCCTTCACGAGCACGCCCGGCTGCAGGTGCATGCGCTCCACCAGCCAGCGGGGGACCTCGACGTCGAGGGCCTGGGGCAGGTAGCTGCGCTTCGGGTCGCGCAGCCACCCGAGGCCCTTGCCCTCGAACTGCAAGACGCCCTCCACCTCCTCGGTGGTCTCGGGCTGGGGCTGCGGCAGGGACGCCCCTGCGGCGGCGGCCTGGGCGGCCCCGTTCGCGCTCGGGGCGGCCGGCGCACCCGCCGGGCCACCGGCGGCGGCCTGGGCGGCGGGCTGGCCACCCCGGCCGCGCCGCCCGCGCCGGCGCCGGCGGCGCCGGCCGGCCCCGGCCTGGCCGGGCGCACCCGGCGTCGGGCTCGACGACTGGGCCTCCGCCACCTCGGTGGGGGCCTCGGACGGCTTCTCGGGTGCGGGAAGGGCGGGCGCCTCGCCCGCCGCGGGGGTCTGCTCGTTTTCTGTCATGCTGTCGTCAGCTCCGGCCGCGGGGCCTATCGCCCTGCGCGGCGGGTCCTTACCTGGGCTCGGGCACCGTCTCGGGCGCGCATCCCGGCTCTCCCGTCTGCGCGCCCTGCCGTTTTCCCTGTCCCCGCGACCTGCCGGCGCACACGGCGCGCGCGACCTTCTCGGCGTGGCTACCTGCGAGCCTACAGCCGAGCGTCCGGGTTACGTCCTCCCACCCCGCGGAAACCTAGTTCGCCCGCGCAGGGGAGACAACCGAATCTTTAGCAAAAAAGAAGCGTGAGAGGAAGATCGTATCCCACCACCGCCGAATGGGGCGTGCACCCACCAAGGCCCCGCGGCCGCCACCGCCTCGGGAGGGCGGCCTGTCGCGTCGGTGCGGGACCCCCGGGCGCGGTCACGCCGGGCGCAGGAGCCCCTCCGCAGTGAGAGCCGGCCGGAGGAGTGCGAGGACGTCCTCGAGGAGGACGGGTTCTGTCGAGCGCGGCCGCGAAGGAGGTTCACCTTGGCGAGGCTCTCGATCGATGCGCCTTGGCCCGGCGAGGCGAGCGGAGGTCGGCCTTCAAGCCTCGCCCTCGTTCCCGGCGTCCTCGACCTTCCTCAGGTCGGCCTCGCCGAGTGGGACCAGGGCCCCCGACTTGTACTCGCGGAAGAGCTGGAAGATCTGCTCCTTGTGCGGCCGGACCTTGCCGAGCGGGCAGGCCTCCCAGTCCTTGAGGGGTTCGTCGCAGTACCCCATGCGCCGGTCGCCGCACTTCGGCTGCAGGTAGCCGCCGATCTCCGGGACCGCCCGCACGATCTCGCGCCGCATGAGCGCCACCATGCGACGTATCTCCCACTGGGCGCGCCAGCAGAGCCTCAGGTCGGCGATGTGGAGCAGCTCGGCGAAGTTGACCATCACCTGGAAGTTGGTCGGGGTGGCGTTCGGCAGGACGAAGCGGGCGTCCTCGGCCGGGACGCCCTTCTCGATCGCCAGCCGGTAGACGCGGGTGATCTCCTTCATGAGCCGGTCGTACTCGTCGCGCAGGCCCGGCACGTCGCCGATGCTCTTCGGGGTCACGTACTCGAGCCGGTCCTCCTTGTACTTCACGTAGCGCTGCGACTGCTGCTCGAAGCTGATGCCGATGCGGTGGCGCACGAACTGGTGGCTGAGGGAGCGCGACACGCCCGAGATGCCGAACCAGAAGACCACCTGCTCGAGGGGCGAGGCGTGTCCGGTCTTGAGCCGCTCCTGGACGAAGTCGCGGATGGTGGCTGGGCTGATGCGCCCCTCGCCGATGTCCGCCCACACCTCGCCCGGGGTCTTGGGAGTGTAGCAGGTGCGGTAGGCCCCGTAGAGCTTCTGGAGCGGGTCGCGGGCGTAGTCGATGAGCTTGACCTCGAGAGGCATGCGGGGTTCTTTAGCGCGCCGATCTGACGGATGAAAGGCGGGGAGGCCGAAAGCCCCTTAAGCCACCCCCGCCACGGGAAGGGGACCCTCGATGCGAGACCTGACCGCCAAGCTCGCCTCGACCTCCAGGGTCGAGATGACCGAGCTCGTCATGCCCTCGGACGCCAACGTGCTCGGCACGGCCTTCGGCGGGCGCGTCATGCAGTGGACCGACCTCGCCGCCTCGATGGCGGCCATGCGTCACGCGCGGATGCCGGTGGTGACCGCCTCCATCGACGAGCTCGCCTTCCTGTCGCCCATCCGCGTGGGCGAGATCGCGGTCCTGCGCGCCCAGGTGAACGCGGTCTTCGGCAGCTCCATGGAGGTGGAGGTGGCCGTCAGCGCGGAGAGCCCGGCCGCCGGGGAGAAGCGGCCCTGCTGCCGGGCGTTCCTCACCTTCGTCGCGCTCGGGCCGGACGGGAAGCCCGCCAAGGCCCCGCTCCTCCTCACCGAGACCGGCGAGGAAGAGCGGCGAGCCCGCGAGGCGGAGCGCCGCCGCGAGGAGCGCCTGGCCCGGCGACGCCGGGACACCCCCCTTCCGTGAAGGAGCGCGACCGTCCCACACGAGGTACGACGTTCCGCCCGGAGATTCCATGCCCAAGACCCGTCTGAAGCTCCTTCTCGCCTGCGCCCTCGCCGCCTGCCGCACCGGTGCTCCGGCCCGCGGTGGAGACCCCGGCGCACAGGCGCCGGTCGTCCCCGGCATCGACCCCTCCATCATGGACCCGAGCGTGAAGCCCTGCGACGACTTCTACGCCTACGCCTGTGGGGGATGGCTGAAGACCTTCAAGCTCCCGCCCGACAAGCCGGCCTACAACCGGAGCTTCACCGCCATCGACGAGCGCAACCTCGAGCTCTTGCGCGCCCTCGCCGAGCAGGACGCCGCCGGCCACCTCGACCCGGCCGACCGCTATCCCGACAAGGTGGGGGACTACTGGGCGGCCTGCATGGACGAGGAGGGCATCGAGGCGCGCGGCACCCGCGACCTCATGGCGGCCTTCGCGGCCATCGACGAGGTGAAGGACCTCCCCTCGCTCGCCCGAGGCCTCGCCCGCCTGCACCGGGCCGGGGTGTTCCCGGCCTTCCGGATCGACAGCACCCAGGACGCCCGCGACGCCACCCAGATCATCGGCGAGGTGGCCCAGGGCGGCCTGTCGCTCCCCGACCGCGACTACTACCTGAAGGACGACCCGGCGGCGCAGGGCATCCAGAAGGCCTACCGGAGCCACCTGACGAGGATGCTCGTGCTCGCCGGCCTGCCCGCCGACGAGGCCGCCCGGCAGACCGAGGCCATCTACGCGCTCGAGCGGTCGATGGCCTCGGCGCAGTGGACTCGCGTCGAGATGCGCGATCCAGAGCGGACCTACAACCGCCTGAACCTGGCCGGCCTGGAGAAGGCGGTCCCGCACTTCCCGTGGGCGATCTACCTCTCCGATATCGGCCACGCCGACTTGAGCGCGTTCACCACCACCACCCCGCCCTACCTCGACCGGCTCGAGGAGCTCTTCGACTCGACGCCTCCCGAGACCTGGCGCGCCTACCTGCGCTGGCGGCTCCTCGCCACCATGGCGAGCCAACGGGCCCTCCCCCGCGCCTTCACCCAGGAGCGTTTCGAGTTCTTCAGCAAGAACTTCACCGGCGCGAAGGAGCTCGAGCCGCGCTGGAAGCATTGCGTGCGCTCGACCGAGGGTGCCCTCGGCTTCGCCCTCGGCCAGGCCTACGCGCGCCGCTACTTCGGGGAAGACGGCAAGGAGAAGACCAAGGCCATCGTGTCCGGCATCGAGTCGGCCATGCGCAACGATCTGGCCGAGGTCGCCTGGATGGACCAGCCGACGCGGCGCATGGCGCTCGCCAAGCTCGAGCGGATCGTGAACAAGGTGGGCTACCCGGACGAATGGCGGAACTACGACCGCCTCCAGGTGGACCGCTCCTCGTTCTTCCAGAGCGTGCTCGGCGCCAACGCCTTCGAGGTGAACCGCGACCTCGACAAGATCGGCAAGCCGCTCGACCGTGGCGAGTGGCTCATGGTCCCGCCCCAGGTGAACGCCTACTACGATCCCCAGCTCAACGAGATGGTCTTCCCGGCCGGCATCCTCCAGCCCCCCTTCTTCACCCGCGGCGCGCCGGACGCCGTGAACTACGGGGCCATCGGGGTGGTGGTCGGTCACGAGCTCACCCATGGCTTCGACGACCAGGGCCGCCAGTACGACGCCCTCGGAAACCTGAAGGACTGGTGGACCCCCTCGGTGGGGGCCGAGTTCGACCGCCGCACGGCGTGCGTGGTGAAGCAGTACGACGGCTACTCGGCGGTCGACGACCTCAAGGTGAACGGCAAGCTCACCCTCGGCGAGAACATCGCCGACCTCGGGGGCGTCCGGCTCTCCTACGCGGCTTACCGGGCCGCGAGGGCCCACGAGGCCCCGGTGGCCGGCTTCACCCCGGAGCAGGCCTTCTTCGTGGCCTACGCCCAGGCCTGGTGCACCGCCACGCGCCCCGAACTCCTGCGCCTGCGCACGGCTACCGACCCGCACTCCCCCGAACGGTGGCGGGTCGACGGGCCACTCTCCAACCTGCCCGATTTCGCGAAGGCCTTCTCCTGCCCGGAGGGGAGCGGCATGGTGCGGCCGGCCGCGGAGCGGTGCGCCGTGTGGTAGGGCTGTGGTAGGGCGGCCCCGACGGGGTGGGGGTCGGCCGCTCCTGGAAAGGCGCCCCTTCCGGCTTTAGAGAGGCCCCATGGACGAGCTCCACACCGCCCTCGACCCGCAGGCCTTCGCCGTCGAGCTGGACGCCGTCTTGCGCGCGGCGCTCGAGCGGCTGCGCGAGGCGAAGCCCCCGACCGGGCCGCAGGTCGGCGTGAGGGATCTCCTCTTCCTCGCGCTCAAGGCCGAGATCGAAGCGGTCGAGGAGGCCGCCATGTGGCTCGCGGGCGAGCGCGACCACGAGCTCAAGCTGGCGCTCGCGCGCCAGTGCGGCGACGAGGCCCGCCACTATCGCCTGGTGGCGGAGCGGCTCGGCGAGCTCGGCGCCGACCTGTCGAGCTTCGATCCCCTGGCGGGGGGCCACAGCCCGATGTTCCGGTACTTGAAGACGCTCGAGGGCCCCGCCGAGCGCATCGCCGCAGGTCCGTTCGCGCGGGAAGCGCTGGCGGTGGTGCGCAACCAGGCCTTCGCCGACTACTGCGAGGCCCACGGCGATCTCGCGACGGCGAGGCTCTACCGCGAGGTGATCGGGCCGGACGAGGCCTTTCACCACGACCTCGGCCGCCGCATGCTGCAGAAGTTCGCCAGGACCGCCGAGGACCAGGAGCGCGCCCGGCGCGCGGTGGCGCGCACGCTGCAGATCGCCGAGGAGATCCAGGAGATCGCCCGCCTGAAGCAGGGGATCTCGCACGCCCCGGGCTGCTAGGAAGGCGGGCGCCCTTCAGGCGCGCAGCGCGCTCAAGATGATGCCGGGAAGCCGCATCTTGCGCCCGTCGAGCTCGAGGTAGGCGAGCCGGCGAGAGAGCTCGTGCGCGGTGCGGTGACTCGGGAAGTAGGGCAGCTTGACGAGGCTCCTGGAAGGCCCGCGCATGACGAGCTTCTCCACCCGCTCCAGCATGAGGGTGTTGTGGACGAAGCCGCGCCCGCTCTGGATGTCGGTGAGCGGTGCGCCCGGGAAGGCGCCCCAGGGCCCGGTCCCCGAGCTGTAGGCGACCCCGGGCCAGACGTTCACGCACACCGAGCCGTAGCGCAGCCGCCGGATGGCCTGTTCGACCGCGCCCGAGGTGACCTCGTCCGCCAGGGTGCGCTCGCTCGCGACGAGCGCCGCCGAGAGGGTCCCCCACAGGCGCTCGTTGGCGAAGCGGGTGGCCTCGGAGAGGAACTCGAGCGGGTCCGCGCTGCCGAGCTCGGTCGCGAACAGGAGCGGGCAGAAGGCCTCCATCCGGTAGGCGATCTCCTCGGGGTCCTCGGCCCTGAGGCCGCCGACGAGGGTGAAGGGGAGGGTGTCCTCGCCGCCGCCTCCGAGCCGGTGCACGTCCGGGCGCCCGCGGGTGAGCCGCTCGTAGCGCTCGGCCGCGCCGGGGTACCAGGCCCTGCGCGGTGGGGTGAGCGCCATCGCCGCGAGCACGAGATCGAGGAACCTCTGGCGATGCGGCCAGCCGCGCGGCAGGACCAGCATCTTGCCGGCGATGCAGTTGAAGGAGGCGTTGTGGGTCACCATCCCCGCCACGCTGTCGGCCTGGTAGGCGAGCTCGCGCGGTGTAAAGGGACCGGGGACGACCAGGATGGGCGTCACGTTGCCGAGCTCGCTCGTGACCTCCTTCTCGAGCAAGGGCGTCCCGCGGGCCATGCGCTCGGCGCGCTCCGGCCCGGGCGGCCCCCACACGAGGAGGTCGTGGGTGCGGTCGGAGCCGGTGATGTGCACCTCGTCCACCGCGGGGTGGTGGGCGAGATAGCTCCCTTCCTCGGCGCCGCCGTAGACGATGGCGAGCACTCCCCCGGCGATGGCCTCGGCGAAGGCCTCCTCGAGGAGCGGACCCAGGTAGGCGTTCACCGGGTTCATCTTGAGCAGGCACACCTTGCCTTCGTTGAAGAGCTTGGCCACCACGTCGGCGGCCGGGATCGAGTTCACGTTGCCGGCCCCGAGCACCAGGCAGACGCGCCCTTCGTGGTGCCGCCCCCGGTAGAAGCTCGCGCGCTCGGGCTCGTGAAGGTCCTCGTCCCCCCCCGGGGTGAGGTGCACCTCGCCCGAGAGGCCGGCGAAGACGAGGGCGTCGAGCCGGTCGGCGGGGAAGACCTGCACGGCGAGTTGGCCGTCCGCCATCCGGCGCACCCGGCCGATCCTGGTGTTGCCCG
This sequence comes from Anaeromyxobacteraceae bacterium, assembly GCA_035501995.1. Taxonomy (GTDB): domain Bacteria; phylum Myxococcota; class Myxococcia; order Myxococcales; family Anaeromyxobacteraceae; genus Anaeromyxobacter_A. The sequence continues at coordinate 10,707 of DATJVF010000274.1, read as the reverse complement.
AGCGTTCCAGGGCGACGAGCGAGCTGACGGTCTGGCGCAGGATGCGGTGGGTGGTGTAGGGGGAGGCGAGCCATTCCTCCCCGGCCGGCGGGGTGCCGGGTGCGATCCCCTTGCTGGCACAGGCCTCGGCCACCATGCGCTCGGCGAGGCGCCCGGCGCCGGCGAGCATCGCCCGCGCGAGGGCCACGCGCGCCCCGATCGGTCGCTCCGCAAAGAGCCGGGCGGCCTCCTTGAGCCGCCCGGCCGCAGCGTCGAGCGCCTCGCGCCGGGTGGTAGTCGGGGCCTGCGAGGTCGCGCTCATGGGCTCACCCGTACCTTCGTCTGTTCCCGCGCCCGGCGCGCCCTCTCGTGCACCCACCGGTGCGGTCGGTGGATGGGGCGCGACCGCGGCCGCCCCCCGCGAACGGATGGCGGCGGACGGAAACGCCCAAGTCGACCCACCGCGCTCGTCGGGTCCCCGAGTGAAGCGGCGCGCGGCGACGGAAACACCCGCATCGCTCGCGCGATGTTCGCGGTCCCGGTCCGGGGCCGGGCGCGGCCTCCGGCGGCTACTTGCCGCCGAGCAGGAGCGCGGGCGGTACGCCCAGCGCCTTCGCCATCTTCTCGATGGTCTCGAGGGGTGGCGAGCGCTGGCCCCGCTCCAGCATCGACACATACGACACCGAAATTCCGACCTTGTCGGCGAGCGCCTTCTGCGAAAGCTTCTTCTTCGAGCGCAGGCGCTTCACGTTTCCGGCGAATCGAGTCAGGAGATCCATAGCCCTGCCTTTGCCCTTCGACCTCTTCGGGGTGAAGCCTCACCGCTTGATGACGCTGAGTCACCTTCCCTTTAACTCTTCGGGCACCCATAGACCAGGGGAATAGTCGCTCCGCGATGCGGTGGCCCCGTTTGAAGCGCGGGCACGCTCGGTTGGGGCATCACTCTCGGTCGAGAGCATCGGCGCGTGAACCCGTGCGCTCGGCGTGATGTCCGCTGAGTGAACGACAGGCACCTCTTCGGGTCTCTTGCAGGCGAACCGCTCGAACGCCGTGGACGCCCCGGGCTCCCGGCGCGGCAAGAGCTCCCGGAGGACGCCTCAGCGCCCGAGGGGCCGGAAGGCGGTATCCGGCGCGGAGCGCAAGTCACCAGAGGTAAAAAAACAGGGAGGCCTCGCGGGGAAACCTGGAGCCCCGGGCCGGTAGGACCGTCCGCTCACTCGTTCTGGCCGGAGGGACTCGCGGAACGCCGGGCCGCTCGACACCCAGCGACCCGGCAGGCAAGCGGTAGCTTCGCAGCGGTTGAACCGGCGGTGGAGCTGGCGCCGGGGCGAACGGCCACCTCGGCGGTGGGTCCTGGCGACGGTCGCCGAGCGAGCCTCGCAGAGCGGGACAGGGCGGGGGCCAGATGGCGCTGGAAGCGCGCGTTGACGACGCGCCGCGTGTCCGGTAGAACCGCCCGCCCGAGGGCACCGTCGCCAAGTGGTAAGGCAAAGGTCTGCAAAACCTTCATTCCCCGGTTCGAATCCGGGCGGTGCCTCCAGAAAATCCCCCTTGGATTCGGCGCCTTAGCAGTCGCGGTCGGCCCTCAGAGAGGCGCGGGAAGCCCTCGGTACTCTTCCGCCTCGGCGCCAGATGGCCCCGGTGTTCCACGGCGAACCTCCCTGCGGGGTGGGGCCCACCCTCTCGGCTGTCCCCCGGCGATGAAGGGGCGACCGCGCCCGGGGTGGAGCACATCGGCAATTTGGGTCGAGCCGGAAGGACGAGAGGCATCCGGAACCGGTCGGTCGGCCTCGCCCCGAGCTCAAGGCCGGGTACGCCAGTCCTGCCACTTGGGCCGACGTCGCCCGACCTCGATGACCGAGAGCACGATGAACTTCTCGGCTTCGGACGCCGGTGAGATCTCCACGGGGCTTCCGGCAGAGAGCGGGGCCATGCGCTCGCCGAAAGGCGTAGCCGGCCGCCTGCCGCCGTGGTTCGGTGGACTCGCGCGCCTCCTCCAGGAAGGCTCCGGGCGGCGACGGACGGGGGAGTGGACTCGGGAGCGATCCAGACGGGTAGGCTCCCCGCCGCCTCGGAAGAGGAGGGTCGACGCGCCACGGACCAGAGGGAGCAGGCGCGCCTTATGAGCGAGGAGTGCCGCGCCTCGCGCACGAGCGTCCGACCATTGCGGGTGTCCTCCCGCGAGCTTGCGATCCAGGCGCTCTCCCTCGCGTCCGCCGTCAGGCCGGAGCACGAGCAACGGGTGCTGCCCGGCGGCGGCGACCGTCCTCGAGCGGTCCGTGGCGGGCGAGTGGGGTTCGCAGGGACGCCCGCTTTCGGCCTGGTCGAGCGCCCGCGGGGCGCGTGGCCATGCCGAGGCCCGGCTGAAGGGAGGGCGAGTTCGTTCGGCGCGCTCGTGTATCCTTGCTGGTCCATGCCACCCTCGGCGCTCTCCCGAATCTTGCCCGTGCTCGTGGCCTACGGCGCGGCCGCCGTCACCCCGGGCGCGAGCGTCATCGTGGTGGCGAGGACCAGCCTCGCCGCGGGGCGGTACCGGGGCGCTCAGACCGCCCTCGGAGTGGCGCTCGGGACCACGCTCTACGCCTCGGCGAGCCTCTTCGGGCTCTCCACCATCGTGCGGGCCATCCCGGGCCTTCTCCGTACCGTGCAGGTCCTCGGGGCCCTCTACCTCGCCGCGGTGGGCCTGAAGCTCGTCGTGGTGCGGCCGGGCGTGGTGCTCGCCGGGGCCGGCGCCGAGGGGTCGAGGGGCGCCTTCGTGCGGGGGCTGCTCACGAACCTTTCGAACCCGCACACGATGGTCTTCTTCATCGGGGTCTTCGGGGCCATGCTGGGGCCGGAGATCCCAGGCGTCGAGCGGGTGGAACTCCTCGCGGCGGTGGTGGGCATGTCCATCACCTGGTACAGCACGGTCGCCCTCGCCCTCTCGAGCACCCGTGCGCAGGGGCTCTACGAGCGGGCGGCCCGCGGGATCGACGCGGTGGCCGGGGCCGCCATGCTCTACTTCGCCGCGCGGTTCCTCAGGGCCGCCTTCTAGGGGCCGTCCTTCGTGCTGGCGCCGCGTCCCGTGCCGGGGGAGGCGGCTCGGGCGTCGCGGCCGAGCGCTCGGGGGCGGGAGAGGGCGTGGCGCTGGCTGAGGGCAAACGCCGCCCCCGGCCACGAGGACCGCGAAGCCTCGACGGTGTGGTGTGGGCTGGCGGACCCTTTAGCTAAGGGGCCTTCGACTCGGCCTTCGAGGGCGCGACCTGGCTCGGGATCGAAGCGCCATCGCGGAGCTGCTTTTGTTGCGGCTTCTCTTCGGCCGCGAGCGGCACCTCCTCGCTCTGGGCCTTCTTGAAGTTGCGGATGCTCTTGCCCAGGGCGTCGCCGAGCTGTGGAAGCTTGTTCGGCCCGAAGACGAGCAGCGCGATGACCAACACCACCAGGATTTCGCCCATGCCAAGGTGCATGGATGTACCTTACTACACCCCTAGGGGTGAAGCCAACCCTCTCCAGTTGGGGTCAGCGGGAGGCCCTTCAGGAGAGGCGGCGCCGTGGCCGCCCACTTCGCTCGGCGTGCCTACAGCCCCCTCGGGGGAAAGGCTCACGCGATGGGCCCTCTTAGGGGACGCGGCCCAGGGCCTCCTTGCGTGGCCGCTTACCCGGCTCCGCGGTCCTCATCTGTGCAGAGTCCACGGCAGGGGTTCTCACCCGAGCGGCGTCCGCGCCTCGCTCGGGGAGGGCCCAGGCAGGCAGGCTACCCCAGGGAGGTCCTCATGACGACGCGCGTTCGCCTCTTCACCCCAGCGCTCTTGCTGCTCTTCGCCGCGGCCTGCGGCGGATCGAGCTCCTCGACCGCCTCCTCGAGCACGCCGAGCGCGGTCTCGGGGACCATCACCGGCTTCGGCAGCGTGATCGTCGACCAGGTGGAGTACGACGACAGCACCGCGACGGTGGTGCGGGACGACGACCCGGCCAATCCCACGCCGGTGACGGTCGACGCCCTCAGGCTCGGCCAGCAGGTGAACCTGTCGCTCAGGGATGGCCAGTGCACGAGCGCCTTCATCGAGGCCACCGTCATCGGGACCATCGACAAGGGCTCGATCAACCCGAACGACACCGGCACCACCAACACGGTGGCCGACAGCTTCACGGTGCTCGGGCAGACGGTGGTCTTCACGCCGAGCGGCGCCGGCGCCACCGTGTTCGCGGGGATCACCGACTCGACCCAGCTCGCCGACGGCCAGATCGTCGAGGTCCACGGGACGCTCGGCACGGGCGGCACCGTCGCGGCCACCCGCATCGAGGTCCTCCCCGCCACCGGCACGACCGCCCTCCGGGTGAGCGGCATCGTGGCGAACGCGACCGCCAAGACCTTCACCCTCGGCACCCTGACCGTCGACTACAGCCAGGCCACGCTCGTGCCGTCGACGGCCACCATCTCCAACGGCGAGAAGGTGTTCGTCTTCGCGAACCAGCTGCCCACCGGGACGGCGCCCAACCTGACCCTCGTCGCCAAGAGCATCCGGGTGGCGAGCGCCATCTTCGCGAGCCGGCCGCTGCGGATCGGCGGCCTCGTCACCACCGTGACTCCGGTGAGCGGTCAGGCCCTCCCCAACTTCACCTTGGACGGCTTCAGCGTGGACGCCTCCAAGGCCACCCTGAACGGCAGCGCCACGGCGGCGGACCTGACCGTGAATGCGCTGGTGGTGGTGGAGGGCACCTTCTCGAACGGCGTCCTCGTCGCGACCAGCATCTCCATCACCCCGGCCTCCTCCGGCCGCGAGGTCATGCTGAGCGGACAGGTGAGCAGCTACGTGAGCCAGAGCAGCTTCGTCGTGCGCGGCACCACCGTCGACGCCACGAACGCCACCTTCAAGAACGGGACCGCCAGCCAGCTCGCCAACGGCGCCTTCGTCCTCGTGCGAGGCCACCTGAGCCCGGCCGCCGTGGTGGCCGACGAGGTCATCTTCGAGAACCCACCAGCGAACCAGAAGTTCCACCTCGACGGCGCGGTGAGCGACTACGCCTCCACCGCGTCGCCGCCGACCTTCTCGCTGCTCGGGATCAGCATGCAGCTCGACCCGAGCGTGACCTTCGTCGGGGGCAGCGCGTCCGATCTCAAGGACGGCGCCCTGGTGGAGGTGACGGGGACCTTCACCGGCACGGTCTTCGACGTCACCGAGGTCGAGTTCCTCGGCGTCCCCGTACCGACTGTCTACCTCACCGGTACCCTGTCCGGGCTCACCGGGACGAGCGGCGCGCCCACGGGCTTCACGCTCAACAACGCCACCGTGACCATCACCGCCTCGACCATCATCCAGAACGGCCCTCTCTCGGACGGACAGGTGGTGGAGGTGACCGGCCAGCTCGACACCGCGAGCGGGGACGTCGTCGCGCAGCGGATCACCGTGCTCTCGCGCGACGCGGTCCAGCTCTTCGGCCCGATCACGGCCTTCACGAGCGCGTCCAACTTCACCGTCGACGGCCAGACGGTGGACGCCTCGAGCGCCACCTTCCTGCCCTCGTCGATGTCGGCGAGCGACCTGGCGGTGGGCAAGGTGGTCCGCGTCGACGGCACCCTCTCGAGCGGCGTCGTGAAGGCGAGCGAGGTGGTCTTCCTGTTCTTCCAGCACTAGGGGGCGTGCCCGCGGGGGTGGGCGCCGCCCGGCCAGCCGGGCGGCGCTGCCCCGCACCGTGGCTCCGCTCCCCCGAGCCGCGACGCCTCGCGGCCCGCTCGCAGAGACGCGCCGGGCCGCCGTGGCGCGCCCCTCCTCGCGCCTGCGGAGAGCAGCTCAATCGGGAGCGGCTCCGCTCATATGCCCCTCGGGGCAACCCGAGAGGATGCATGGTGTCTCGTCCCGGGAAGGTAGACCTTCCCGACGCGGGCGAACGCCACGGCGGGCTCCGGGGAGGGCGAGGGTCGCTTTCCCCACAGCCTCGACGCTCCTTCGCCCGGGAGGCGGACCTCGGTGCGAAAGTACATCGGCATCCTCACCTCGGGCGGCGACAGCCCCGGACTCAACGCGGCCATCAGAGGCGTCGGGAAGGCGGCGCTCGGCTTCTACGGGATGCAGGTCATCGGCTTCCGCGACGGCTTCCGCGGGTTCATGGAAAACCGGACCATGGAGCTCAACGAGGAGATGCTGTCCGGCATCCTCACCCAGGGCGGCACCATCCTCGGAACGAGCCGCGACAAGCCCCACCGGATGCCGGTCGGCGGCAAGGTGGTCGACGTGACGGACATCATCGTCGACAACTACCGGCAGCATCACCTCGACGTCCTGGTCTGCCTGGGGGGCGGGGGGACGCAGAAGAACGCCCTGCGCCTCGCCGAGAAGGGCCTCTCGGTCATCACCCTGCCGAAGACCATCGACAACGACGTGCTCCTCACCGACGCGAGCTTCGGGTTCGACACCGCACTCGGCATCGCCACCGAGGCCATCGACCGGCTGCACAGCACCGCCCACAGCCACCACCGGATCATCCTCGTCGAGATCATGGGCAACAAGGTGGGCTGGCTGGCGCTCGGGGCCGGGGTGGCCGGTGGCGCCGACGCGATCCTCATCCCGGAGATCCCTTACGACGTAGGGCGGGTGGCCGACGCCATCCGCGACCGCAGCCGGCGGGGCAAGCGCTTCAGCATCGTGGCGGTGGCCGAGGGGGCCATCTCCAAGCAGGAGGAGGCGGTCCTGCACGCGGCGACCGAGAAGGTGCGGCTCGCCAGGGGAGGCAAGGCGCGCGCCAAGGCCGAGGCGGAGCTCGAGGCCCTCGAGGCCCAGCGCCCGGGCCACACCATGCGGCTCGCCGAGAGGCTCGAGGAGCTGACCGGCCTCGAGTCGCGGCTCACCATCCTCGGCTACCTGCAGCGCGGGGGCACGCCCTCCGCGGCCGACCGTCTCCTCGCCACGCGGCTCGGGACGGCCTGCGCCGACCTCATCGACAAGGGCCAGTACAACGTGATGGTGGCGGCTCGCGGGGACACCACCCGGCCCGTGGCGCTCGAGGAGGTGACGAAGAAGCTCAAGGTCGTGCCCCGGGACCACCCCTGGATCGGTGCGGCGCGCCGGGTCGGCACCTGCATGGGCGACTGAAAGGGCCGGCCGGCAGGTGCGGTGAACCGCCGCAGCCCGGCGCTCCGGCGCTCCGGCGAAGGGCCTCGGGGCGCGCGGGGCGATCGGCGGCGCGGTCCCGGGGATAGAATACGCGCCCGCCGCCGGGCGGCGCCCGGGCGTCGGCCCGGCCGCACACGAGGGCGGGCGACGCGGGACGGCCCGCGAGGCCTTTGCCGCCTGGGCGAGGGCGCGAGGCGGCCCCGGGGTGAGCGCTTTCTCGTGGCAGGGAGGTTCGTCATGGACAAGGCCGAAGCGAGGCGCATCGAGTACATGGGCAGGAGCTCGGTCCTGCTCGCGAACGGCGAGGTGCGGGCCGTCGTCGACGCCCTGGGGGGGATGATGCCCGAGTTCGGGGTCCGGCACGGGCCGGGCACCCTCAACGCCCACTGGATCCCGGACTTCCGCGGGACCGACGGGGCCGGCTTCTCCCCCGAGCGCGACGGCCCGTACTGGAAGGCGAAGCTGCTCTACCTCATCGCGGGCGACTTCCCCTGCAGCCCGAACTTCGGGCCGGGCGGGGTGGTCGACGGGGTCGAGCTCCCTCCGCACGGCTTCTGCGCCAACGAGGCCTGGTCGATCGAGGGCGTGGGCCAGGATCCCGCCAGCGGCGCGGCCTTCGCCCGCTTCGCGCTCAAGAGCCCGGACCCGGCCATGCCCCTTCTCTACCGCAAGTGCGATTTCGTCTTCCCCGGCCAGCCGGCCTACTTCTCGCTCATGCGGATCGCCAACCAGGGCCGCAAGCCCTTGGCGATCAACCTGGCGCGGCACAACACCCTCGGCGCGCCCTTCCTGCAGGCCGGCTGCCGCTTGAGCCTGTGCGCCGAGCGCTTCATGGTCGCCCCCTCGGGGACCGAGTTCGACGACACCGGATGCCTCGCCCAGGGCGCCGAGTTCACGAGCCTCTCGGCCGCCCCGCTGCGGGCGGGAGGGACCTACGACCTCACGGTGGTGCCGGGGATGGTGGGCTTCACCGACTTCGTCACCGGGGCCGTGCCGAGGCGGCTCGCCCTCGGCTTCAGCTGCGTCGTGAACCCCGTCCTCGGCCTCGCCTACCTCTGCTTCTTCCCGGGGCCGGCGGCCACGCCCGCGGGCGAGATCGCGCTCGGCTTCAACGACCTGTGGCTTCAGTACGGCGGCCGGCCCTTCCCGCCCTGGGCGCTGCACGAGGGAGGCGCCGACAGGACCTTCTGCCTCGGCACCGAGAACGCGGTGGGCGCCTTCGCGAACGGGCTCGAGTATGCGCGGGCGCACCCGGAGCTCCTCGGCCACCCGACCACCGTCGAGATCCCGGCCTCCGGGGAGCGCACGCTCTGCTACGGGACAGCCCTCGTCGCGCTCGACCCCGCCCTCGTGAAGGAAGGGGTGGTGGGGGTCGAGGTGGACGGGCCGGGGATGGTGCTGAAGGGGGCGCGCTCGTCGCAGCGCGTGGCGGTGGCGGCCGACTTCGCCCAGGCGCGGGCGCTCTTCGGGCGCCTGGAAGGGGCCTAGCGGCCCGCCGGCCGGCCGATCGGAGCGGAGCTTGCGGGCGCGCTCGAGGCCGTGTGAGGCGCGGGCGTGAGCCGCGGGGCGGAGCCCAGGGACCGCCCGCCGCCTCCGGCCTCGGTCGCTTCTCGGGTGCAGCTCGAGATGAACACGGTCTCGAAGCGAATCTGGAGGTACTCGCGCTTGCGGCCGCTCGACCTGGTCCCGCCGACGACCGAGCCGAGCTCGGCGTCGCCGAGCGGCTCGAGGCCGGGGGCGGTGGACTTGAACGTCGGGGCGTGCCTTCTTCATGGCGGTCACCTCTCGAGTGTGGTCGGGTTCAGGTTTCGACGGGCTCGCCCGGAGAGACGGTGCTCGCTCGGGAAGCTCGGAGGGCCTGGAGCATGCCTTGGCCCCGCGCTCTCGCCCCTTGTAAGCTCCTCCTCCGGTGGCGAGAGCGCCGGTGCGCCTCGGCGGCGGGAGGATAGGGTGGTGGGGGCCGGGGAGGCCAGTTAGGGGGCGACCATGGCATGGGACGTCTGCCAGTATTGCGGGGCGGACTTGGAGGCCCGCCCCCCGCACAGCGAGGTCGGCTTCCTTTACGGGGTGGAGTGCCAGCGCTGCCCGCCGGCCACTCGCCGATCCCAGGTGCTGATCCGCTCCTCGCGGGCCCTGGCCCTCAACTGCCCCGATTGCGGCGCCCTGTGGTCCCCCGCCGAGGAGCACCCCGACGTGCTGGTGGTGAAGGAGATGACCTACGACGTCTGCCCCGACTGCGGCGAGCGCTGCGGCGTGTCGGCGGTCCGCAAGCTGCGCGACGTGGGCGGGGGAGCGATGTAGCGCGGCTGGGGACTAGGGCCCTCGGGCGTTCACCCGGGCCGCCGCCCCCTGGCCCGCCGCCCGCACGTGGCGCTCGAGCCAGGCCACGGTGTCGTAGAGGGTCTCGCCCGGGTCGCGGGGGGCGAAGCCGAGCTCGCCCTTCGCCTTGGCGCTGTCGATGTAGAACCAGTGCTCGCCCATCTCGACCTCCTGGGCCGAGATGGGCGGCTCGCTGCCTCGCCAGGCGTGAAAGCGCTCGAGGAGGCGGGCGCCGGCGACGTTCACCGCCGAAGGGAGCCTCATGGCGGGAGCGGGCACGCCCGACAGGCGCGAGAGCCGTCCGAAGAACTCGGCGAAGGTCATGTTGGCGCCGCCGAGCAGGTAGCGCTCTCCCGGGCGCCCCCGCTCGAGGGCCGCCAGGAAGGCCTTGGCCGCGTCGCGGACGTCGACGAACGAGAGGCCCCCGCTCGGCATGGCCGGGATCCGGCGCTCGAGGAACTTGTAGACCACGTCGGTGGAGGAGAGCCGGGCGTCTCCCGGGCCGAGCAGGAGCGAAGGGTTCAAGACCACCACCTCGAGGCCACGCTCGCGTCCGATGCGCAGGGCGGTCTTCTCCTGGTAGAGCTTGGAGAGGTAGTAGGGCCAGTCGGCCACCACCGCGATGGGGTCGAGGCCTTCTTCGTCGTGGATCTTCTCCTCGCGCGAGATGCCCACCGTGCCGGAGCTCGAGGCGAGCACCACCCGCGCCACCCCGGCCGCGCTGGCGGCCTCGAGGAGCGTCCTCGTGCACTGCACGTGCAGCTGGTAGAGGGCGGCGGCATCGGCGGCCTCGAAGGCGACCTGGCCGGCCAGGTGGTAGACGGCCTCCACGCCGTCGAGGGCGCTCCGCACCGCCGCCTGGTCCTCGAGCCGACCGGCGAGGACCTCGGCTCCCTGCGCCCGGGCGGCCTCGGCCGGGCCGCGCGCGAGGACCCGGATCCGGTGGCCGGCCCCGGCGAGGAGCGGCAGGAGCGCCGAGCCGAGGAAGCCGGTGCCGCCGGTGACGAGCAGGTTCACGATCCGCCACCGCCTCCCTTGGCCCGCAGGGCCGCCTCGACTGGTGCCTCGGCGCCACGCTCGCGCGGCGCCTCCCCGCCCCAGCTCTCCCGGACCTCCCTCGGCGGGGCCGCGGGGCCCTCGGCGCGGGCGGGGCCGGCGGGAGCGCTCGGCGGGGCCTGGCCTGCGGACCCGGGCATGAGCCCGCGGACCGCCTCCTCCATGAGGCGGGTGGCCACCTTGTGGGCCTCGCCCTTGTGGAGGGCGGCGGTGCGGCGGCGGAGGTCCTCCACCAGGATGGGCTGCCCGATGACCACCTCGA
>DATJVF010000273.1:0-3267 GCA_035501995.1 Anaeromyxobacteraceae bacterium | reverse complement strand
AGCTCTGCGAGATCCGGCAGGTGGTCGAGGAGGCGCGGGACATCCTGTCCGACGACGCACTGCGGGCGGAGTACGTGGCCGCGCTGGGGGGCGAGGCCGGCGACCCATCTCCTAGGGTGGCGGCCGAGCGCGGGACCCGGTAGATCACCACCCGCAATGATTCGCGAAATCCTCATCTGGCCCGATCCCATCCTGAAGAAGGTGGCCGCCCCCATCGGCAAGGTCGACGACGGCGTGCGCCGCCTGCTCGACGACCTCTCCGAGACCATGTACGCGGCCGACGGCGTGGGCCTCGCCGCCCCGCAGATCGCCGAGCTCCGCCGCTGCATCGTCATCGACACCTCGCCTCGGCAGGAGGGCCAGAGGCTCATCCACCTCGTCGACCCCGAGATCGTGCGGAGCGAGGGCCTCACCACCTACAACGAGGGCTGCCTCTCCATCCCCGGGGAAGCCGAGGAGGTGGAGCGGGCCGCCAAGGTTTGGGTGCGGGCGCTCGACTACTCCGGCCGGCCCTACGAGCTCGAGTGTGAGGGCCTGCTCGCCATCGCCGTCCAGCACGAGTACGACCACCTCGAGGGCACCCTCTTCGTCGACCACCTCTCGAGCCTGAAGCGCGAGGTCATCCGGCGGCGCATGAAGAAGCTCAAGCAGGAGCGGGCCACCGAGAGGGCGGAGAGCCTGCGCGAGGCCGCCCAGCACAAGTCGGCCCTCTAGGCCCGGTCCCCCCTGGCGCCGCGCCGCCCGACCCCGATCCTCGGGCAGAGCGCGGCGACCGCGCACCTCTCGCAGGCCGGCCTCCTCGCCCGGCAGGTGCGCCGCCCGTGCCAGACGAGGAGCTGGTGGCCGTGGGCCCAGCGCTCGGGCGGGAAGAGCTGCCGGAGCCGCGCCTCCACCCGGTCCGGGTCCGTCTCGCGGGTGAAGCCCAGGCGCCGCGCCACCCGGCCCACGTGGGTGTCGACGGGGAAGGCCGCACCGGCGCCGAGGTGGATGAGCACCACGCCGGCGGTCTTGGGCCCGACGCCGGGGAGGGCCTCGAGGAGGGCCCGCTCGCGCGGCACCCTCCCGCCGTGCTCGCGGGCGATGGCGCGCATGGCCCCCACGATGCTCCGCGCCTTGGTCCGGTAGAGGCCGACCGTCCGGATGTAGTCCCACAGCTCCTCCGGGCGCGCCGCCGCGTAGGCGGCCGCGTCGGGGTAGCGCGCGAAGAGCGCCGGGGTGACGAGGTTCACCCGGGCGTCGGTGCTCTGGGCGGAGAGGATGACCGAGACGAGGAGCTGCAGGTCGTCCCCGAAGGCGAGCGCGATGCGCGCCTCCGGCATGGCGCGCTCGAGGAGATCGAGGATCTTCCCGGCCCGCGCCCGCTCGGGCGGGCGCGGCGGGCGAGCCCACGGCCGGGTGCGGCGGGTCGGCTCTGGCACCCCGGCATGCTAGCGCATCGGGGGACCGCCGCCAGGCCAGAGACAGAGGCGGCCACGCTCAAGGGGAGGTCGCCATCAGGGCCGCCGAGCGCTTCGCGGCCTCCCTGAGCTCGGCCTTGAGCGAGCGGACGAGGAACGGATCGGCGGAGAGGGCCCGGGCGCTGTCGACCACCTCGGCGGCGGCGCGCGCGCCGAAGGGGCTCTCGAGATCCTCGAGGCCGGCGGCGAGCCGCACCGCGTGAAGCTCCGCGAACTCGGCGTCGGGCGGGATGGCGGGGTCGTGGTGCCGCACTGCCATCACGGTGAGGTACTGGGGCAGGTTCCACTCCTGGTGCGCCGCTCCGCCGATCTCCACGTGCACCCGGTCGAGCACGCGCAGGAGCCGCCCCTCGTCGGGGCGCGGCAGCCGGTCCTCGGCGACCAGCGCGGCGAGCGAGCGCAGCGCCATCGACTTCCCCACGTCGTGCAGCAGGCCGCCCAGGTAGGCCCGGTCCGAGCGCCCGCCGGGCCGGCGCATGGCGAGCCAGGCCGCGCCCGACCCCACCACCACCGCGCGCCGGAAGAGCTCGCTCCACAGCTCGCCGAAGGCGACCTGCTCGGCGCGGATGCGGGTGTTGAAGAGGGTCCGCACCGACACCGCCCCGGCCACCCGCCCGAGCTCCTTCAGGCCGAGGCGGGTCACCGCGTCGCGCACGGTCTCGATCTCCCGCAGGCCGCGGTAGTAGGCGGAGTTCGCGACCGAGAGCACCCCCGCCGACATGGCCGGATCGCGGCCCACCAGCCGTGCGAGCTCGCTCACCTCGGGGTTCTCGCTCACCACCAGGTTCAGGATCTGCAGCGACACCGAGGGGAACGAGGTCGGCCCGGGGCGGTGGGCGGCGAAGTGCTCCAGCAAACGCGCCGAGAGGGCCCGGTCCTCTTCCTCCTCCTCCGGCGCGCACTCGGCCGCCGCCGGGACCTCGACGCCGAGCGCCCGCGCAAACGGCTCGAAGGGATCCTGGGGGACCTCCTCGGCCGGAGCCGCCAGGGCCTCGCTCTTCGCGGCCGGCTCGGCCGCGGCGGCCGCCGCCGCTCCTCCCCGAAGGCGCTGCCGGAAGCGGTCGAAAAAACCCACGCCCACGGTGGTACCACGGGGCGAGCGGGCCGCCTAGGAGCCGGGCGGCACGGCGCGCGCGCCGAGCTGGGAGACCTCGCCGGAGGTCCGCGGACCGCGGGGCGAGGCTGTGCGTCCTCGGCGCATCGAGGTGGCGCGGGTGGGCGAAGGCCGCACCCGCACCTCTCTGGTAGTGAAATGGAGCGGCCGGGCCGGGCCGGCGCGCGTGCTACCCTGGTGGGGAGCGGTGCCGCGGCATGCCCCGAACCCTCCTCTCGCTCGCCCTCCTCGCCGCCGCCTGCGCCACGCCGGCCAGGAAGATGACCTTCGCCGAGGCCGGCCTGGTCGGTCCGCAGGAGGCCCCGCCGGAGGTGGCGGAGGGGACCCCGCGGCCCGAGGAGGGCGGTCCGCCGGCCGAGGGGGGAAAGGCCTCGCCGGAGCGGCCGGCCTCGCCCGGAGCGGGCGCCCCGCTCGACGCCACCCTGGTGCGATTCGCCCTCGCCGCCCGCGCGAGGCGGGCCGCGCTCGCCGCCGAGGCGAGCTTCCCCTCCCAGGCGGTGGAGGCGTGGCGGGACCTCGTGGCCGCCCTGCACTCGGGCCTCGCCGAACCGGCCCCGCTGGCGGTGATCTCGCGCGCGCAGGTCACCCTCGAGACCGAGCTCGAGCTCGACCGCCGGCAGTTCGGCTCGCCCCCGGCAGAGCTCCACCGCGAGATCGAGGGCGAGCTCGCCCACCTCGAGGCCCGAGCGGCCCTGG
>DATJVF010000272.1:0-2996 GCA_035501995.1 Anaeromyxobacteraceae bacterium | reverse complement strand
AGATCGAGGAGACCATCGCCCTCGGCGGGATCGAGCTCCTGCTCCAGGGCGGGCTGCACCCGGACCTGGGCGTGGAGTGGTACGAGGACCTCTTCCGCTGGGTGAAGACGACCTACCCCACCATCAACCTGCACGCGCTCTCGCCGGAGGAGATCTGGCACATCGCCCGCACGAGCGGGCTCTCCCTCGAGGTGACCCTGGCGAGGCTCGTAGGGGCCGGGCTCGACTCCATTCCGGGCGGCGGCGCCGAGGTCCTCGACGACGAGGTGCGCCGGCGCATCGCCCCCTTGAAGTGCTCCACCGACGAGTGGCTGGCGGTGATGCGGGCCGCCCACCGGATGGGCCTCCGCTCCACCGCCACCCTCATGTTCGGGGTGGGCGAGGAGGCCCGGCACCGGGTGGCCCACCTCTTGCGCCTGCGCGAACTGCAGGACGAGACGCGCGGCTTCACGGCCTTCATCTGCTGGACCTTCCAGCCCGAGCACACCCGCCTCGCCCCGGGCGACAACACCGCCCACGCCTACCTGCGGGTGAACGCGCTCTCGCGGCTCGTCCTCGACAATATCCCCAACCTCCAGGCCTCCTGGGTCACCATGGGCGGCGGGGTGGCCCAGGCCGCCCTCCACATGGGCTGCAACGACTTCGGCTCGGTGATGATCGAGGAGAACGTGGTCTCGGCCGCCGGGACCACCTTCCGGATGGACGCCGAGGAGGTGGAGCGGCACATCCGCGACGCCGGCTTCACTCCCTCGCGCCGCAACATGGTCTACCGCCGCCTCTCCGCGGAGGCGTAGGGCGGAGGGCGGCATGCGGGTCCTCGCGGCGCCCTACCTCATGCTGGGCCGCCCGGAGGGGGCGGGGGAGGCCCCCTGCCTGCGCGGCGGCGCCATCGCCCTCGACGGCGAGGTGGTGGCGGCGGTGGGGCCGCGCGCGGAGGTCGAGGCGCGCTACGGCCCGGCCGAGCCGGTCGACGCGGTGCTCCTGCCGGCGCTGGTGAACGCCCACACCCACCTCGAGCTCTCGCACCTCCGGGGCCGCATCGCGGGCGGCGAGGGCCTGGCCCTCTTCATCGAGCTCCTGGTGGCGGCCCGCGCCAAGGAGGCGAGGCCGGACGGGGCGCTCGAGGAGGCCATGCTCGAGCTCTCCGAGGCGGGGGTGGCGGCGCTGGGCGAGGTCACGAACACCCTCGCCGCCCTGCCCGAGCTCGGCCGCGCCGGCCTCTCCGGCTCGGTCTACCACGAGGTGTTCGGCTTCTCGAGCGCCCGCATCGAGGCCGCCCTCGTCACCGCGAGCGACCAGCGGGCCCGGGCCGGGCGGCTCCCGCCCGGGCTCGTCATGGCGCCGTCCCCGCACGCCGTCTACTCCACCCACCCGCGGGTCCTCTCCTCCCTCCTGCGCGCCGGTCCGGCCTCCATCCACCTCGCCGAGCACCCCGAGGAGCGCGCCTTCTGCGCCCGCATGGAGGGCCCGCTCGCCTCGCTCATGCGGGCCCTCGGCGCCGTCGGGGGGGCGCCCCTCGGCCGCTCGCCGGTGGCGGTGGCCGGGCCCTCCTTGAGCCCCCGCTCGCTGGTGGTGCACGCGGTGGACCTCGACGAGGAGGACCTCGAGGTGCTCGCGCGCTCGGGGGCGACGGTGGCGCTCTGCCCGCGCTCGAACCTCCACATCGGGGGGTGTCTGCCCGACCAGCCGCGGCTCATGAGGCGCAAGATCCCGCTCGCGGTCGGCACCGACTCCCTCGCCTCCTCGCCCTCGCTCTCGCCGCTCGCCGAGCTCTCGGTGCTCGCCCGCGCCTTCCCGGACCTCGCCCCGGCGAGCCTCTTGCCCCTCGCCTGGAACGGCCCCGCGGTGGGAGCGCCCGCCGTCGGCCGGCTCGCCCCCGGCCGGGCCCCCGGGGTGCTGGCGGCGCCGCTCGGCGGAGCCCGCCCGGAGGACCCCGCCGCCTGGCTCCTCGCCTTCGGGGCCGCCGAACGCCCCTTCACCTGGATCGCCCGCCACCGCCCCGGGGGGGACTAGAGGATGAGCCTCGTCCGCATCCTGCGCATGGTGAAGTTCGAGCACTCGATCTTCGCCCTGCCCTTCGCGGCGAGCGCGGTGGTGCTGGTCATCCGGGAGGCGCGCCTCGAGGCCTGGCGCCTCGGGCTCGTGCTCGTGGCGGTGGTGGCGGCCCGCACCGCCGCCATGGCCATGAACCGCATCGCCGACCGCCACATCGACGCCGAGAACCCGCGCACCCGGGGCCGCGAGCTCCCCACCCGCGCGGTCTCGCTCCGGTCGGCCTACGCTCTGCTCGTCGGGAGCGCCCTCGTCTTCGTGCTCGCCGCCCTGGCGGTCTCCCCCCTCTGCGGCACGCTGGCCCTGCCGGCGCTCGGGGTCCTCCTCGGCTACTCCTACGCCAAGCGCTTCACCTGGGCAGCGCACCTCTGGCTCGGGGCCGCCCAGGCGCTCGGGCCCATCGGCGTGGCGATCGCCCTCACCGGGCGCGTCCCGGGCTCGGCCCTCGCGCTCGGCCTGGGGGTGGGCGCCTGGATGGCGGGCCTCGACATCCTCTACGCGCTGCAGGACCTCGAGTTCGACCGGGCCGCCGGGCTCTGCTCCATCCCGGCCCGCTTCGGGGTGGCCCGGGCGCTCCTCCTCGCCCGCCTCTTCCACGCCCTCTCGGCCCTGGCGGTCCTCGGCGCCGGCCTCCTCGCCGGTCGCGGGGCGGGCTGGCTCGGCGGCTCCATCCTCCTCGCCGCCGTGCTCGGCGCCGAGCACCTCTACGCGGCCCCGCACGGGGAGCTCAAGCTCGAGCGCATCGGGGCGGCCTTCTTCAACTTCAACGCCTTCGCGTCGGTGGCTTTCGCCGCCTGCGCTCTCCTCGACCTCGCCCTGCGGACCTAAGAGCCCAGCGCGCCATGACCGAGACCCTGGCCCACCAAAGCCGTGCCGGCTCCTACGCGCTCCAGCGCGCCGAGCTGGCCGTGGCCGATGCCATGGGCGAGCTCATGGAGCTGTGG
>DATJVF010000271.1:0-8013 GCA_035501995.1 Anaeromyxobacteraceae bacterium | reverse complement strand
CTGCAGGTAGGCGGGGCGGACGTCCTCCGGCACCATCTCGTCCTCGCCGTAGCCGCGCATGGTCGAGGCGCCGCCCAGGAAGAACCGCTTGGGCAGGATGGTCTGCGAGGCTCCGATGGGCAGGATGCGCCCGCCCTGCAGCGAGAGGACCAGGGTACCCTGCTCGGCGATGGGGAGGTAGCCGGTCAAGGCCGCCGAGCCCTTCAGCATGTTGGTGTAGGTGTCGCTCCCGTGGACCAGCCCGAAGAGGAGGCTCGTGGCGATGGAGTGGGCGTACTCGAGGGTGGAGCTGGCGAGGAAGCCCCGCCGCGGGTGGACGGTGCTGTCGCGGAAGTCGAGCACCAGGACCGGCCGCACCGACTGCAGGGTGGTGACGCCTTCCGGGAAGCGCAGCGCCTCGACGTCGGCCAGGGTGAGGACCTGGGCCGCCTCCGACTTGAGGATGTGGTCCACCTCCAGCTCGTACTGCAGGGAGAGGCTCACCCGGGGCGCGAGCGGGGCGTCGAACCCGAGCAGCCCCGAGCCGCGCGACAGGTCGTAGGCCGGCCGGTGGAGCCGCTCGGCGATGGCGGTGAACCGCACGCCCGACCCGAAGCCGAAGAGGGTGAGGCGCGGGTCGTGCAGGGAGACTTCGCCGTGGCCCTCGACCCGGTCGAGGGGCGGCTTGGCCTCGAGGCTGGCCTGGTCGACCCTGAGGGCCGGGATGGGGTAGTTCACCTTGGCGCGGGCGGTGAGCTCCAGGGCTCGCCCGAACAGGTTCGGCCGGGAGAGCTCGACGAAGGCGCGCGGGCCGTTGGCGATGGAGAAGCCCACGCCCTCGGCGAGGGTCTGGTAGGGCTGCTCGGAGAGCTCGACCTCGAGGTCCTTCTCCGGCTCGGGCAGGTCCGGGTCGGACAGGTGGAGCCCCACCGAGCGGAAGACGCCCAGGCGCAAGAGCTCGGCCTGGCTCCGGGCGGCGAGCTCCGGGGTGTAGACGTCGCCCGCCTTGAGCTCGAGGGCGCCCAGCACCACGTACTCGCGGGTGCGGCGGGCGCCCTTGACGACGATGCCCTTCACCCGCACCTGCGGACCCTCCTCGACCAGGAAGCGCACGGTGGCGAGGGCGCGATCGGGCGAGAACTCCTCCGTCTCCCTGACCCGGGCGTACAGGTAGCCGCGCTGGGCGTAGAGACCGAGCAGGGCGGCCCGGGTGGCCTCCACCGCGCCGATGGCCAGTGCATCGCCGGCGGCGAGGCGCGCCTCGCGCGCGAGGTCCTCGGCCGAGAGCGCCCTCACGCCCTCGTAGAGGATGGCGCGCACCCTGGTCTCCACGCCCTCGCGCAGGCGGACCTCGACCGCGATCTCCCCGCTCCTCTCGTCGAGGGTGGCCCGCAGGCCCCCGAGGGTCGCCTCGAGGAAGCCTTCGTCCCGGTAGGTCTCGACGAGGCGCTGGGCGGCCCGTTCCCACCGGGAGGGGTCGTAGACGAAGCGCGGGTCGGCGGCGGGGCGCGAGGCGACGCGGGCCGAGGAGCCGGAGGCCTTCACCAGGATCTCCGCCTCGGCCCGCAGGCCGCCCTTCTCCGGCGGCGCGAGCTCCGCGAGGGCCTCGTCGAGGCGCTCCTCGAGCCAGCGCGGCGAGCGGGCCAGGGCCCCGGGGAAGCTCACCTGCGCCACCCGGTAGCGGCGGCCCTCCCACACCGCGAAGAGAAGGACCAGCTCCGGCCCGAAGGAGAGCTCGCTCGACGTCACCCGCGCCTCGGCGTAGCCCTGCGACACGTAGAAGGCGCGCACGCGCTCCGCGGCCGCGGCGACGGCCGGCGGGTCGAGGGCCTGCTCCTCCTCGAGCTTGAGCTCGCCCTTGAGCTCGTCGGCCGGGAAGGCCGCCGCCCCGGTGAAGCGGACCAGCACCCGCGGCCCCTTCTCGATCGGGATCTCCACCCGGGCCCGCTCGCCCTCCACCGCCACCACCGGCTGGCCCACGCGCGAGCGCAGGTAGCCCTCCTTGCGCAGGCGCGCCCTGAGCGCGCGCACGTCGCTCTCGAGCAGCTCGAGGTCGAGCGGCGCGCCGGGGCGCGTGGCGAGGCCCGCGCCGAGGGCCGCCTCCCGGCCGCCTGGCCCGAGGCTCAGCGCCACCACCCGGGTCGGCGGCCCGAGCGCCACCTCCACCCGCACGAGCGCCTTCACCTCCCCCTCCGCGCTCGCCGTCACCCGGGCCTGGCGATAGCCGTGGCGGGCACAGGCCTCGCGCACCCGCTCGGCGGCCTCGGCGAGCCGCCCCCGCCAGAGCTCGGCGCCCGGCTCGAGGGCGGCCGCCGGGGCGAGCCATTCCTGCTCGAGGGCCCGCCCGGCGGGATCGACGAAGCTCACCCGGCGGACGTCGCGCCGAGGCAGGCAGGTGAAGGTCACCACCACCGCGCCCTCCCCGGCGGCCGGCTCGAGGCTCGCCACCACGTTGCCGAAGCGCCCGCTGGCGTAGAGGGCCGCCACGCTCTCGCGCACGGCCCGCCGGGAGAGCAGGGCACCCTCCTCGACGGTGACCTTGTCGCGCAGGGGACCCTCCGCCTCCCCCGGCGGCAGGTCGAGGACCACCCGCGCCACCCGCAGGCGCGCCTCCGGCGCCTCCGGCCGCACCGCCGCGGGAGGCTCCGGGACCGGGGGAGGACCTGGGACCGCGGCGAGCAGGAGGAGGAGGAGCGCCGAGCCGTTCACTCGGTCCACTCCCAGCGGAGCTTGAGATCCACGCCGTGGTCGCCTCCCGAGGAGACGTCCGGGCTCTCGTTGTCCCACTGGTACTGGATCGAAGTGTGCGGCGACAGGCGCATCTCGGCCTGGGCCCGTTGCCCGCGCGAGTTGGCGAGCGGGGCCTGGTAGCGCAGCCGGAAGCGATCCTCGAGGAGCTTGGACTCGAACTCCGCCCGCGGCTCGACCTGGCCGGAGGCCTCCGAGTAGGCGCTGGTGATGCGCACCGAGAAGTCGCGCACGAAGCGGCCGCGCGGCACGAAGCGCTTCACCTGGTCGTCGAGCCCCGAGGCGCTGAAGAGCGCCTGGGCCGCCGCCGCGGTGGCGACCCCCGAGGTCCCGCCGGCCGCCGCGGTGTCGCGGGTGGTGTAGCCGAGCGAGAGGAGGGTCACGATGTCGCGCTGCGAGAGCACCGGCTGGCTGGTGAGCTGGAGGGTGGGGTCCTCGAAGGGCCCGAAGAGGTGAGCCATGATCTGGTAGTCGTTCACCTGGGCCTCGCCGTGGACGTCCAGGCTCACCCGCAGGCGGTGGCGATCGGTGAAGTCCATCACCGCGTGCTTCAAGACGAACTCGTTGCCCCGGAAGGTGGCCCGCCCGCCCTCGCGCAGGGTGAGCGTGCCGAGCAGGCCCACGCTGGCGAGCGTCCCGGTGAGGGTGAGCTCCCCCGTCACCCCGCCGCGCACGAGGTCGTTCTCGATGCGCACGTCGCCGTCGACGGCCAGCACGAGGTCCAGGCCGACCCAATCCCCCTCCCGGCTGAAGGGCCGCGGGGGGGGCCTCTTGCCCGGCACCTCGAGGAGCCTCTTCTCGAGGTCGATGGGCTCGGTGTAGAGGGCGCGCAGGACATGCAGCTTGCCGGAGAGCAGCATGGCCTCGAAGGTGCCGGCGGCCTCCAGGCGCCCCGAGACGACCGAGGGGAGCCACTCCGGGATGCGCACCGGCACCTCGTCGAGGAGCGCCTCCACCCGCACCTTGGAGGGGGTGAGCCGCACCAGCTCCACCTCGCCGGAGAGCTTGGCCCGCCCGGCGTTCACCTGCGCGTCGAGGCGGTCGAAGAGCACCCGGTTCTGCGAGAAGGAGAGGTCGCCACCCAGCGCGGTGAAGGCGATGGGCAGCCCCTTCAGCTGGAAGCCGGCCTCGCGGAGCTGGCCCTCCCCGATGAGGACCGGATCCTTGGCCGTGCCGCCCACGTGGGCCTCCACCACGAGCTGGCCGCGCGGGTCGGCGATGTCGGGCAGGATCCCGCCGAGGAGCCGCAGGTCGAGGGCCCCGCGTGCGTCGAGGGCGAGCAACCCCGACGGCTCGCGGGCGCCGGTGAGCGAGAACTGGGTGTTGGCGCCGCGCAGGGCGAGCTCGCGGACGAACAGGCGGCGGCCCTCGAAGGCCAGCACCACCGGGGAGGCCTGCTCCACCTGGAACTCCCCGTAGGCCACCTTCAGCTCGGCGAGCCTGAGCTCCCCGTGAATGGCATCGAGGTCCCTGAGCGCGCCGGCGGCGGTCCCGACGCCCCGCACCCGCACCCGCAGGCCGGCCGGCGGCCCGCCCGGCACGAAGCGCAGGACGTCGGCCACCTCCAGGTCGCCGTGGGCCTGGAAGGGCGCCTCTCCGCTCGTGCGCGCCTCGGCGCTCACCCGCCCGGCGGCGGTGTTGGCGGAGAGCTTGAGCTCGTCCCCGTCGAGCCGGCCCTCGAGGGCCAAGAGCCCCACCGGCACCGCGTAGACCTCGACGCCCTCGCCGCGGAGCCTGAAGTCGAGGAGCGGATCCTCGAAGGAGCGCTGGAGGGTGGCCTGTCCGCTCACCCCGCCGGCCCACCCGCTCCCCGGCAGGCCCAGGTCCTTGAGCGCCACCCCCTCGGCGCTCGCCTCGAGCAGGACCGGGTAGGGCGGGGCAAAACCCAGCCGTCCGCTCGCGCGCACCACCCCCGCCCCGCGCCTCAGCTCGGCCGCCTCGAAGACCGCCCGGGCACCCTGTTCCACCCGGGCCGAGAACCGGCCCTCCTCGAAGGCTCGCCCGAAGAGCTCGCCCCTTGAGAGCTCGCCCACCACGGTCGCCTCGAGGGCCTCGGCCGGACCGTGCATGGTCCCGCGCAGCACCACCTGGCTCTCTAGGGCGTCGCGGACGTGGACCGCCTCGGGGAGCCAGGGCATGACGGCCTCGAAGACGTCGCGCAGCTCACCGAAGACCGCATAGCGGCCCTCGGCCACCCGGACCGGTCCGTTCCCGATCTCCACCGCCAGGTCGGCCTCATAGCGGGTCCGACCGCGGCGGCCCTCCACCCCCTCGGCGCGCAGGATGGGGTCCTCGTAGCTCAAGGTGCAGCCTGCCTCTCCCAGCGCGAGCTCGAGGAAGTGCAGGTCGTGCACCCGGGCCCGCCCGGCCACCCGCGGCGTGCCGTAGGGCGCGGCCCGGACCTTGACGCCCTCGAGCTCGGCGAGCCCGGAGAGCGGCACGGTGGCCACGTGGCCCAGGGCGGCGAGGTCGGCCTCCCCGTCCACCGAGAGCTCGAAGCCGCCGGCGTCGTCGAAGTGGAGCACCCCCTCGGTCTTGAGCGCGCCACCCCCCGCCCGGACCCTCAGGCCCTCGAGCCGCACCCCCTCCCGGTCGACCCGGACCGGACCCTCGACCCGGGCCCGCCGCAGGTCGAGGACGCTGGGCTCCCCGGGGCGGAACTTCCGCCAGGCGTGGTCGAGCACCCGGAACTCCGACAGGTCCAGGGCCACTTCACCCGAGAGCCCGAGGGGCGCGAGCGTCCCGGCGGCGCGCACCTTGCCGGAAAGGCGCGCCATCACGAAGGCCCCCGGGATGCGTAGCCGCTCGAAGATCTCGCCGAGCTCGACCCGGTCGAGGGAGGCCTCCGCCTCGAGCCGCGGGTCGCGCCCGAGGTGGAGGGTGGCCCGGGCGGTGACCCGGCCCCCCTGCACCGGCACCTCCAGCCGGTCGAAGGAGAGCTCGGACCCTTCCAGGCGGAAGCGGGTGGAGACCTGGCCCGGGCGCCAGCCGTCGAGCTCGGCCTCCTCGAGGCGCACCTCCCCCGAGGCCGACGGCCGCTCGGGCGTGCCCTTCACCTCGAGGTCGGCGGCCACCCGCCCCCGGGCCTTGAGGTCGCTCCGCCCGAGGAGGGCGAGGAGGTCCCCCACCCCCCCGTTCGCCGAGGCGGCCAGGTCGAGGCGGGGACGGCACAGGTTGTCGACGCTGCCGGCGGCGGCCAGGCTCACCCCAGGCAGCTCCGCCTCGGCGAGGTTCACGTCGAGCCGGGAGAGGTCGAGCCTCAGGTCGGCGTCGAGGTGGGCCCGCTCGACCTCCACCCGCCCCTCCCGCGACGCCAGGCTCGCCCCCACCACGGTGAGGTCGAGGCTCGCCTGGCGGGCGAGCGGGGCGGTGAGCGCCCTGAGCCGGCTCACCCGGCCCCGCGGCGAGGAGCTGAGGTCGATGCGGCCGGCGGTGAGGCGTCGGCCGCCGGGCAGGCCCAGGTCGAGGGCCCCCCCCTCGATTTCCAGCCGGTGGATCTGGAACTGGTCGAGCAGGGCGGGCGGGCAGGGGCCGCGCGGGCCCCCGCGCGACGGGGGGACCACCATCGAGAGGCGGGGGTGGACCACCTCTAGCTCGGCGAGCTCGAGCCGACGCCCGAGGACCTGGACCGGGGCGAGGCGGGCCCGCACCAGGTCGGCGGCGAAGACCGGGGCCTCGCGAGGGCCGAGGCGCAGGTCGGAGAGGCTCACCTCCAGCCGGAAGGGCTCGACCCGGCAGGCGCCCACCGTCAGGGCGAGCCCGGTGGCGTGGCGCACCCGCAGGGCGGCGAGCGCGCACAGGCGCGCACCGGCGAAGGGGGTGCGCACGGCGACGAGCGCGGCGGCGGCGAGCGCCACCACCGTCAACACGAACGCCAGGGCCACCTTCCGTTTCATGTCGTGCCGCCGGGGGGAGGCCAGAGCCTCCCTGTGAGCCCCGGACGCTTACTTCGTGAGCGACTCCAGGAAGCGGTCGATCTCGTCGAGGTCGATGCGCTCGGGGGCGGAGGGCCCCGGGGCGCGCTCGGGCAGGCCGTCCGCGAGCGCCAGCTCGCGGGCGATCCGCGCCACCAGCCCCTCGTCCACGTCGGCGGTGCGGGCGAGGAAGGCCTCGAAGAGCCCGTTGTCGCAGAGGGTGTTGATGAGGCGCGGGGTGCCGCGGCTATAGCGGTGGACCGCCGCGATGGCGCCCGGCGTGAAGGGGACCCTTTGGGCTCCGGCCAGCCGCAGCCGGTGGCGCACGTAGGCGTCGGTGGCCTCCTCGCTCAACGGGTCGAGCCGGTACTTGAGCGCCACCCGCTGCGCCAGCGGAGGGTCGAGCTTCAGGCTCTCCTCGAGCTCGGGCAGGCCGAAGAAGACGAAGGAGAGGAGCTTGCGTTCGGGGACCTCGAGGTTCAAGAGCCCCCGGAACTCCTCCATGATCTCGCGGGTGCCCAGCATCTGGGCCTCGTCGATGAGGACCACCGCCTTCTTGCCGGCCTCGTAGATGCGCACCAGCCGCTGGTAGAGCTGGGAGAGCAGGGAGAGCTTCTCCTCGGCGGGGTTCTCCACCCCGAGCTGCAAGGCGATCCGGCGCAGCAGCCACTGCGCGGTGATGCCGGAGTGGACGATGACGAGGAGCGCCGCCTCGTACTCGTCCTCGGGCAGGCTGTCGAGCATGCGCCGCGCCAGCGTGGTCTTGCCGGTCCCGATGTCGCCGAGGAGCACCGCCAGGCCCTTCATCTGCTCGGCCGCGTGCATGAGGCGCATGAGCGCCTGGGCGTGCTGGGCGGACGAGTAGTAAAAGCGCGAGACGGGCGCGTTGGAGAAGGGCTCCTGCGACAGCTGGTAGAAGTCGAGGTAGTTCACCCGGGTGCCTAGAGGTAGCCGATGTTCTTCTTGGGTCCGTTCTTCTGCGCGCTGCCCTCGCCCGGCGCGGGCCTGGCCGCCTCGCCCGCCGGGGGTCGCCCCGGGCCGCCTCCCAGCCGCTCCACCCGGCCCTTGGCGTCGCGGTAACCCGGGTCGGCGCGCAGGACCCGCTGCAGGTAGTGAAGGGCCACCTCCGGCTCGCCGGCGGCCTCGTGGGCGCCCGCCATCTCGTAGTGGAGGGCGCGGGCGGCCTCCGGGGCGAGGAAGTCCGACCTCAGCGCACGCTGGTAGGCCTGGAGCGCGCCCTTCGGGTCGCCCTTCTCCATGAGGCACAGCCCCACCATGGTGAGGCAGTCGACCTCCTTCTTGCGGCTCTTGCCGGAGAGGGCCACCTCGAACTCGTGCAGGGCGTCGTCGAGCAGGCCCATCTCCTTGTAGG
>DATJVF010000270.1:0-5205 GCA_035501995.1 Anaeromyxobacteraceae bacterium | reverse complement strand
CGGCCCGGGTGGTTCTGGGCGTCGTTGGGGAGGTAGTCGAAGGCGCCGAAGGGCTGGAAGAACCCCAGGTTGAGCCAGGTGATGAAGCCGTCGTCGGTCTGGTACTTGAGCCCGGCGTCGATCTCCAGCCCGAGGGGCGTGTTGGTGGAGGAGGGCGTCGAGATCGCGGTCATGGCCTGGGAGTAGAGCACGGCGAACGTGCCGGTCAGCCCGTCGACGAACTCGTAGCGCAGGGAGGGCTTCAGGTAGAAGGCGTCGGTGACCCCGCCGATGATCTCCTTGAAGAGGATGAGGTCCACCCGGTAGGCGGGGTTGAAGCGGAAGTTGCGGATGGCGGGCACCCGGTCGGCGGAGGAGAACTGCGGGCCGTCGATGGTGCCGGGCTTGCAGGGGTTGCTCGTGCAGGGCCGCCCGGGGTTCTCGCCGAAGCCGGGGTCGTCGCCGCCGCTCGCGATCCCGAACTCGCCGCCCAGCACGAGCCGCCCGTCGGCGAACTTCCAGTCGGCCTGGGCCACCCCGCCGAACTGCCGGAGGAGCACGGTGAGCTGGTTCCCGGCGTTGCCGATCTGGCCCAGGATGCCGGCGAGCTCGGTCTCGAAGCGGAAGCGGCGAGTCTGATAGCGGTACCAGAGGTCGAGGGTGTGGGCGTAGGCCCCGATGTTGGAGGCCGGCCCGACCTGGTCGTTGGCCGGGTTGGAGCTGTTGGCCGAGGGCAGGGTGGTGGCGTCCATGTAGCTCGGGAACTCGTAGCCCTCCGACTTGTACATGTACCAGGCGCCGAAGGAGACGCTCGCGGCGTTGCGCTCGAACTTGCGCTTCATCTCCTCGTCGGTGTCGACGTGGACGATCTTGATGCCGATGGCCTTGGTGTCGTCGGCCGGGTCGCGGTCGAAGGGCTGGCCCACCCCGCCCGACTGGGGCGACGAGACGACGCCGGTGGCGACGATCTCGTACATGGGGACGAGCACCAGGTCGCCGAGCCAGGTCTTCAGGGGGGCGAGGGCGAACTGCAGCCGGTCCACGCTGTCGCCGAGGTCGTCGTCGATGCCGCCACCGGCGTTGGACACGATCCCCAGCCCGAACTGCGAGGGCATGCGGCCGAAGGAGAGCAGGCCGAGCGGGGTCTGCACCTCGGCCCAGGCCCGCTTCACCACGATCGAGTTGCGATCGGAGTTCTGCCCGGCGGTGGGCGGCGCCTGGCCGCGCGCGTCGAAGGGGAACTGCACCCCGCTGCTCAGCGCGAAGAAGCCCTGGGGCGTCGAGCCGAGGACGATGTCGTCGAGCATGTCGATCTGCGAGAGCACCCGCACCTGCTCGGAGACGTTCAAGGTCGGCTCGAGCCGGAAGCGCATGTTGTCGCTCGTGAGGGTGCCGCGGTTGGCGGCGTCGCGCAGGGGGCGCGGGAAGAGGAAATAACCGTTCGGGTCGGCGTCGCGGTGCAGGTCGAGGTTGTCGAACAGGTCCGAACGCAGGCGCAGGTACCCGTTCAGCTGGAGGAAGTCCAGCTTGCGCTCGGTGAGGCCGGCCATCTCCTCGCCGCCTCGGGAGGCCTTGGCGGCCTCGACCTCGGAGCGCATCTCGCCCAGGTCCTCCTTCACCTTGTCCACCTCGCGGCGCAGGTCGCGCACCGCCGGGCCCTCCTCGGGGGCGGACGGGCTCAAGGGGGCGAGCGCAGCGGGCTTGGCGGCGTGGCTCTCGCCCGGGGTGGCGGGTGCGTTCCCGGCCGCCGGGGCCGGCTGGCCCTGGTCCTCGGCCCGCGCCGGGACGACGACGCCTCCCGCCGCGAGGAGGAGGGCCGCGGCCGACAGCGTGAGCAGGCGGGACATATGTGCACCCCTGGGCGATGCGCCGGGTGGGCGCCCTTTCGCCGGAAATCCGGCTCTTTAAGCACGCGCTCGCCGGGCCGGTCAAGGATTCTCGGGCGACCCTCGCCGCGCCCGCGGCCTTTCGCCTTGCCGCGCCTCTTGGAACGCTGGCCGAGGAGAGGACCCGCCGGGCTTCCCGGCGAGGGGAGAGGTGACCGCGGCCGGCCCTGGTTCGAGAGGAGGCCCGGGCGAGCGAGCCAACTCGCCCTCATCCGGTGGGGCGCGCCTCGGCGCTCACCACCTTGAGCGCCCCGAGCAAGGCGACCGTGTCCACCTGCGAGCCGTGGCCGAGCTCGAGGTGGGTGGCGTCGGCCACCGGCTCGTCGAAGGTCGGGTCGACCGCGATCCACTCGTCGCCGCTCTTCACCTCGGCCCAGGCGTGCCAGTAGAGGGCCGGGACCCCGTCGCCGTAGCGCGCGTAGACGAGCCCGTGGACCTGGCGCGAGGGGACCCCGGCAGCGCGCGCGAGCGCGGTGAAGAGCAGCGCGTGCTCGGTGCAGTCGCCCTTGCCGAGGGCCAGGACCTCGGTGGCCCGGTCGCGCGAGACGCCGTAGGCCTTCTCGAGGCGCCGGTAGACGAAGTGCACGAGCCTCGTGCTCGCCGCGAACACCCCGGTGGCGTCGCCCACCACCTGGCGCGCCAGGTTGGCGATGGCCGGCGCGTCCGAGTCCACCTCCGGCGTCGGCGCCAGCAGGTCCTCGAGGCCCTTCGGCAGCCCATGCGCGCGCGGGGCATCCTTCGCCGGGTCGGCCGACCGCGGCCGGCGGGCGGTGACGGTCATCGCCACCGTGCCGTCGGGCCCGGGCGCGAAGGACTGGCGGGGGTCCTCCACCTGGAAGGCCGGCGGGAGGCCGCGCAGGCGGTAGACGATCCGGCCGGGGACCCCGCGCGGCAAGGGGCCGGGGAGCGTCACCCGGGTCATCCCGAACAGGTCGATGGCGTCGAGCCGCCGCGCCGTCTCCTCCGGCTCGGCCCGCGCCACCACCGCCTCGCCGAGCCGCATCTCGAGCACCCGGTCGTCCTTGGCGATGGAGATGCGGGCGGCCTGGCGGTCCCCCGCCTCCTCCTCGTCGACCAGCGCGACCTCGGTCTCCACCCCGCCGGCCGCCAGCCGTCCCGGGCCGACGTAGCGGTCCTCCATCTTCTTCACCCGGAGCGTCTCGAGGTCGAGCTGCTCGCCCCGCACCGTGGCCCTGCGGGCGGCCGCCAGGCGGGCCGGGTCGGCCTGCTCGGCGGTCTCGTGCAGGGGCGGCAGGTTGCGCTCCTCGCGGACGCCCTCGGCGACGAGGGTCACCTGGCAGCCGCTCGGCCCGCACGTCCCGCTCACGCTGCGATCGCCGCCGTCGCCCTCTCTCCGGCTGGAGAAGGCGAGGAGCCGGCCTTCCGGCTTCGCCTCGTACGCCTTCTCGTCCACCTGGCTGCGGGTCACCGTCTGGCCGCCGACGGTGGCGGTGACGCTCGACTCGGCGCGGGCCACGAGCACGCGCTCGCCCCCCCTCGTCTCGAGGGAGAGCGCGCTCGAGGAGTAGCCCGCCTTCTTGCCCATGAGGTAGAGGCCGAACCACTCGGTCCCGGCGGGGCGCGGGAGGTCGAGCACGCTCGGCGCCGCCCCAGGGCGGCCCTCCTCGACGCGCGCCGCCCCCGAGAGCGCGGGGAGGAGGGCGGCCAGGGCGAGGGCGGTGGGGAGGTGGCTTCGTCTCATGGGGTTTTCCCTCGGGGTCCCGAAGGGCCCCTGGCGAGCGAAAGGCCCCCCGTCCGCAGGGGCCGCGCCGCTCGCGCTTCTTACCAAAAACTCGCCTTCCCGGGCGGCGCCACCCAGAATTCGTTCATGAGCTACATCTGGGTCTTGCTGCTCGCCCTCTCGGTGGCGACCGCTGCGGCGAGCGGCCGGATGAGCGAGCTCGCCGCCGCCATCCCGGCCGCGGCCCAGAGCGCGGTGACGCTCTCGCTCGGCCTGGCGGGAGTCCTGACCCTCTGGCTCGGGCTCATGAAGGTGGCGGAGCGGGCAGGGCTGGTGGCGCTGCTGGCGAGGCTCTGCCGCCCGCTCCTGCGGCGGCTCTTCCCCGAGGTGCCCGCCGACCACCCGGCCATGGGCGCCATGGTCATGAACGTGGCGGCGAACCTCCTCGGCCTCGGCAACGCGGCCACGCCCTTCGGGCT
This sequence comes from Anaeromyxobacteraceae bacterium, assembly GCA_035501995.1. Taxonomy (GTDB): domain Bacteria; phylum Myxococcota; class Myxococcia; order Myxococcales; family Anaeromyxobacteraceae; genus Anaeromyxobacter_A. The sequence continues at coordinate 1,180 of DATJVF010000270.1, read as the reverse complement.
CGAGGCCATGCGCAGGCTCGAGGAGCTGAACCCGGAACCGGGGACCGCCACCGACGCGCAGGCCCTCTTCTGCGCGCTCAACAGCTCCTCGCTCCAGCTCGTGCCGGCGACGGTGATGGGGCTTCGGGCGGCCGCCGGGGCTCGAAACCCGGCCGACGTCATCGGGCCGACGCTCCTCGCGAGCGCGCTCTCGGCCTGCGCGGCGGTCCTCTCCGCGAAGCTCCTCGCCCGCCTCTACCGGCGCGGCGGCGCGGGGCCGGCGCCGGGCGGAGGGCCCTAGACCTTGCTGCGCGCGGCCCTCGAGGCGGTCTCGGCCCTGGCGGTCCCGCTGCTTCTCGCGGCCATCCCGCTCTACGCGCTCGTGCGCAAGGTGAACGTCTACGCCGCCTTCCTCGAGGGGGCGAAGGAGGGCTTCGCCACCGCGGTGCGCATCCTCCCGGCCCTCCTGGCGGTGGTGGTGGCGCTCGGCATGCTGGACGCCTCGGGCGCGCTCGGGGCGGCGGGCCGGCTCCTCGGGCCGCTCCTCGCCCGCCTGTCCATCCCGGCCCCGGTCCTGCCCATCGTCCTCGTCCGGCCGCTCTCCGGGGGGGCCGCCCTGGGAGCGCTGGCGGAGGTCCTGAGGCAAGAGGGCCCCGACGGCTACGCCGGGCGGCTCGCCTCGGTGATGGCCGGCTCGACCGAGACCACCTTCTACGTCCTGGCGGTGTACATGGGAGCGGTGGGGGTGAAGCGCTACCGCCAGGCCCTCCCGGCCGGGATCCTGGCCGACCTGGTGGGCTTCGCGGCCTCGGTGCTGCTCGTGCGGGCGGTGTTCGGCTAGCGCCGGGTCAGCGGTCCGGCACCGGGGCGTAGAAGGAGACGCCGCGGACGTTCTCGTTCACCTCGAGCGGATGCTGCAGCGGCGGGAAGGCGCGCTGCTCGCAGTCGATGCGCTCGCACAGCCGGCAGGTGAGCCCCACCGGCACCACCGCCTCGCGGGAGGCGAGGTCCACCCCGTCGGCGTAGACCAGCTTCTTCGCGTGGGCCACCTCGCAGCCGAGGGCCAGCGCGTGGACGGTGCGGGGGGCGTGGTAGCCGCCGCCCTCCTTGCGGACCGTGCGCGCCAGCCAGAAGTAGGTGGTCCCGTCCGGCATCTGGGAGAGCTGGGTGCGGAGCATCCCGGGGGTGAGGAAGGCGGTGA
>DATJVF010000269.1:0-2344 GCA_035501995.1 Anaeromyxobacteraceae bacterium | reverse complement strand
CCCGTGCTCTCCTTGGACGCCTTGCCGTCCGTGCCGGCGGCCGGCGGAGTCCCGCCGGCTCCACCCGCCGGGGTCGCCGTGTCCTGCGGCGCCGGTGCCGCGGCGACGGATCCACCGCCGCCGAGGTCGCTCTCCGTGTAGACCTTCGCCGGCTTGGCCGGGGCGGCCTTCCTCTTCTCCTTCTCCCGGGCAGCGGTGTCGCCGATACCCTGGGCGGATGCGACCGAGGCCAGCAGCAGCGCGGCTGCGGCCAGGGCTGTGGCGTGGACCACCCGCATCGTGACCTCCTTGGTACTTCCCTGATTATAGCGGCGGCTCAGCCGAGGACGCGCAGGATCTTCTGGAGCTCCTGGGCCCGCCGGTTCGATGGGTCGAGGGCGAGCGCGCGCTCGACGGCTTCCCGGGCCCGCTTGTGGTCGTCCTTCAGGAAGTGCTGGAGGGCGGCGGCGCTCAGGGCGGTGGCTTCGGCGGCGCCCTGGGCTCCGCGGGCCGCCGGCGCAGGCGCGGCCGGCGCCGGCTGGGGCGGCGTTGCGCTGCGGGGGGCGGGCTTTGGCGCCGGGGCGGCGCGTGGGGCCGGCGTCGGCGCGGCAGGGCCGGGGGCCGGCGCCGGGGCGGCTGCGGGACGGAAAGTCGGTGGCCGGGCCGGCGCTGCCTTCTCGGCCGGAGCAGCCGCCTCAAGCCGGGGCGAAGGCTCGGGTCGCGGCGCGGGACGAGGCGTGGCGGGGGGTGTGGCGGCCGGCGGCTCGGGGGGGCCAGGGACGGCCGCGGCGGGCGCCTGCGTCCGGTCCAGCTCGGCCAGGAACCCGGTGGCCACGGGGTGACCCGGCATGGCCGAGAGCGCCTCCTGCGCCGCCGTACGGGCTTCCGTGAGCCTGCCCTCGGCCCGGTGCTCCCGGGCCGCTGCGAGCAGGCCCTCCGCCTTGCGCTTTGCGCCCTCCTCGTCGAGGTAGACCTGCAGTCGGAGGTACCGGGGGCTCCAGGGCGCCAGCCGCTCGACCTTCTCGGCGATCTGGGTGGCGAGGGCGAACTCGCCGTCGGCCGCGTAGGCCAGGGCCATCCCCACGAGCCCGTCCACCTCGCGGTCGATCAGCACCGACTCGATCTCCGACATCGAGCGGCGGGCCGCTTCGTCGTCGGCGTCGAGGTCCAGGAGCTTACGGCAGCCCTCGAGGGCGTCCTCGAGCCGGTCCTCGGCCCGCGCCCGCGTGATCGCGGCGAGAAGCTCCTCCCGCTCCGGCGGCCCGGGCGAGGTCCTCTCGGCGGCGCTGCGCAGGCGGGGAGCGACGTCCCGCACGAGCTGAACGAGGTCGGCGTGCACCTCTTCGAACGAGGAGTGGCGCTTCTCGGGGGAGTGGGCGAGGCTCGCGGCCAGGACGCGCTCGAACGCCGGGGTGAACGGCGTCCGGGGCAGGCAGGCGAGGTCGGGCTCGCCGCGGGTCAGGCTGCGCACCACGTCGGTCGTGCTGTCACCCGCGAACGCCTTGCGGAACGAGACGAGCTCGTAGACGATCGCGGCCACCGCGAAGACGTCGACGCCCCGGTCGGGCCGCCGGCCGGCGAGGATTTCCGGCGCGCGGTAGTGGAGGCCTTCCTCGATGGGACCCGGGCCTTTCCGCTCGAGCGCCTTCAGGTGCCACGAGCCGAAGTCGACGATCTTCACCTCGCCCGCGGGAGTGAGACGGACGTCGGCGGGCTTGAGGTCGAGGTGGAAGACGCCTTCGCGGTGGGCGTGGGCCAGTCCCTCACAGAGCTGGCGCCAGACGTCGAGCACGCGCTCGATCGGCATCGGGGCGTGGCTGCGGAGGACCTGGGTGAGGCTGACGCCGGAGATGAACTCGGTGGCCACCCAGGGCTGGCCCTCGTGCTCCCCCACCCCCAGCACCGCGGCGATGTTCGGATGGCCGAGGGCCCCCGCTGCCTGGGCGTCCCGGCGAAGCCGGGCGCTCGCCGCCGCCGCGTTGCGCGGCGCTGAGGTGTAGACCTTCACCGCGACCGTTCGGTCGTGCTCGGCGTCCCACGCGACGTAGACGACGCCGCCCGTGCCGTGCCCCACCTCGCCGCGCACCTCGAACGGACCGAATGACGCGACCCTCTCCACCCGCTCTCCCGTAGGGCCCGATTCTAAGCCCGGCCTTCGGGTCGGTCCAACGTCGGCGCGTGCTATCGTGGCGGAGCCCCATGGTGATCGGCGTCGGCCTCGACCTGGTGGAGACGGCCCGCGTCGAGCGGGCTCTCCTCCGCTTCGGGGATCGATTCGTCGGGAAGCTGATGGACCCGGAGGAGGCGTCGGCGCTTCCTCCATCCGCCGCCGGGCGGGGGCTCTCCCTGGCCCTCGCGGTCGCCG
>DATJVF010000268.1:0-10126 GCA_035501995.1 Anaeromyxobacteraceae bacterium | reverse complement strand
TGCGCATCTGGGACGAGATCTCGGCCGCCTGCGAGCGCGACGAGCTCGTCGAGGGCGTCATCGTGGGCCGCGTGAAGGGCGGCCTCTCCGTCGACATCGGCGTCAAGGCCTTCCTGCCCGGCTCGCAGGTGGACATCCGGCCGGTCCGGAACCTGGACAAGCTCATCGGCGAGAAGTTCAAGTTCAAGGTCATCAAGTTCAACAAGAAGCGGGGCAACATCGTCCTGTCGCGCCGCGTGCTGCTCGAGAAGGAGCGCGAGGAGCTGAAGAAGGAGACCCTGAAGAACCTGAAGGAGGGCGCCGTCCTGAAGGGGGTGGTGAAGAACCTCACCGACTACGGGGCCTTCATCGACCTCGGCGGCATCGACGGGCTGCTCCACGTGACCGACATGAGCTGGGGCCGCATCGGTCACCCCTCGGAGGTGTTCGAGGTCGGGCAGGAGGTCCGGGTGGTGGTCCTCAAGTTCGACCCGGCGAGCGAGCGGGTCAGCCTGGGCATGAAGCAGATCCAGGAGGACCCCTGGCACCGCGCCGACGAGAAGTACCCCATCGGCACCCGGGTGGGCGGCAAGGTGGTGAGCCTCACCGACTACGGCGCCTTCATCGAGCTCGAGCAGGGGGTGGAGGGGCTCGTGCACGTGAGCGAGATGAGCTGGACGAAGCGGGTGAAGCACCCGAGCAAGCTCGTCAACGTGGGCGACAAGGTCGAGGCGGTGGTGCTCGATATCGATCCCAAGGCCAAGCGCATCAGCCTGGGCATGAAGCAGATCGAGGCCAACCCCTGGACCCTGCTCGAGGACAAGTACCCCATCGGCTCGGTCATCCGGGGCGAGGTCCGCAACGTCACCGACTTCGGGATCTTCGTCGGGGTGGAGGAGGGCATCGACGGCCTGGTACACGTCTCGGACATCTCCTGGAACGAGCGCATCAAGCACCCCGGCGAGAAGTTCAAGAAGGGCGACGTGGTCGAAGCGGTGGTCCTCAACATCGACGTCGAGAACGAGCGCTTCAGCCTCGGCATCAAGCAGATCCAGCCCGATCCCTGGACCACCCTCGCCGAGCGGCACCCGGTCGGCTCGAAGCTCAAGGGCCGGGTGACCAAGGTCACCGACTTCGGCGCCTTCGTGGAGATCGAGCCCGGCATCGAGGGGCTGGTCCACGTCTCCGAGCTGCGCGACGAGCGGGTGGAGAACCCCCGCGACGTGGTGAAGGAGGGCGAGGAGATCGACGTCAAGGTGATCGACATGGACCAGCAGGAGCGCAAGGTCGCCCTGTCGGTGAAGGCGCTCAACCGGGGCGACGACGACTACCACGAGTACCTGCGGCGCCAGGGCGACGGCCGGGCGCGGCTCGGGGACCTCATGGAGAAGTTCAACCGCCGCAAGACCTAGCGAGCCTCCTCTCACCCGGACCGAGGCGGGTGGCGCGCCCCACGAGCCGTGGGCGGGCCGCCCGCTTCGTCGTTCGCGGCCCGGGCCCGCTTTGGGGGGGCCGCCGGACCAGGCCGTGTTGCGGCGCCCGTCGGCGCATGCTTACCTGTGCGGGTCATGAGCGAAGAGACGCCTCCCAAGGCAGAGAGCGAGCCGTTGCCGACCGCGCCGCCGCCCGGGCCGACCTGGGGCGGGGCGCCGCCTCCGCTACCCCCCGAGAGCTGGGCGAGGCCCGCCGGGCCGCCCTTCCCGCCGCCCGTTCCGCCCAGGCGCGACCGGGCCGCCCTGGCGGTGGTGCTGTTCGTCTTCGGCGGGCTGTTCCTGGTCTTCTTCGCCTTCCTGCTCCTCGCCTACGGGGCGGTGAAGGGGGAGGCGCCGCGGCTCTCGAGCGGGCCGCGCATCGGGGTGGTCGAGCTGAAGGGCGAGATCGGCACCGGGCGCGGAGGCGTCGATGCCGACGAGCAGCTCAAGATCATCAAGCGCTACCTCGACGACGCCGACATGAAGGCGGTGGTGGTCCGCATCGACTCACCCGGGGGGGCGGTGGCGCCGAGCCAGGAGATCTACGACGAGCTGAAGAAGCTCGCCGACAAGAAGACGGTGGTGTGCTCGATGGGCAACCTGGCCGCCTCGGGCGGCTTCTACATCGCCATGGCCTGCCCGCACATCCTGGCCGAGCCGGGCACGCTCACCGGGTCGATCGGCGTCATCAGCCAGTTCCCCAACGTGAAGGGCCTGGCGGAGAAGCTCCACGTCAAGGTGGAGACCCTGAAGAGCGGCAAGCTGAAGGACGCCGGCAACCCGTTCCGGGACATGACCCCCGAGGACCGCGCCTACTGGCAGGCCCTCATCGACCAGGTCTACGAGCAGTTCCTGCAGGCGGTGGTCGACGGGCGCGAGCTGCCCGAGGAGGAGGTGCGCAAGATCGCCGACGGGCGGGCCCTCACCGGCGAGCAGGCCCAGCAGCTCGGCCTCATCGACGAGCTCGGCAACTTCAACGACGCGGTCGACGCCGCCAAGGAGAAGGCCGGGCTCACCGGCGAGCCGCGGCTCATCTATCCCAAGGACGAGCGCACCCGCTTCTTCGAGGAGCTGTTCGGCGAGGTGGTGCACGGGGCCGCCGAGGCGGTCCGCAGCGAGATCCACCACGAGGCGGGCGCGGTGGCCGCGCCCGGCCTCTACTACCTCGCGCACTGAAGGAGCGCGAGGCCTGGGGCCCCTGGCGCCCTCTCCCAGCGAGGGGTCGACCCCGAGGGCCCGGGAGGGGACCGGGGATGGCGAAGGCGAGGAGCGGCCGCCCGAGGCGGGCCCCCGCGGGGCGGGCGAAGGGGGGGCCGGCGCGCCTGTGGGCGCCCTGGCGGCTCGCCTTCATCGAGAAGGGGCCGCAGGAGGGCTGCATCTTCTGCCGCTTCCCCGAGGAGGGGACGGCGGCCGATCGCCAGAACCTCATCGTCCACCGCGCCCCGCGCGCCTTCGCCATCCTGAACCGCTACCCCTACAACTCCGGCCACCTGATGGTGGTGCCGCGCGCGCACGTGGCCCGCTTGGAGGCGCTCTCCCCGGAGGAGTTCCACGCGCTGCACGAGGAGCTCCGCCTGGCCGAGGGGGTGCTGCGCGCGGTGTACCGCCCCGACGGCATGAACGTGGGCATGAACCTCGGCCGCGTCGCCGGCGCCGGCATCGCCGACCACCTCCACTACCACCTCGTGCCGCGCTGGGCCGGGGACACCAACTTCATGCCGGTCCTCTCCGACACCCGGGTGATGGTGGAGCACCTCGACGCCACCTACGAGCGCGTCCGGAGGGGATTCGGGGGAGGGTGATGGCGCTCGGCTGGCTCCTCGCCGCGATCCTGCTCCTCGCCCTCGCCTCGGGGCTCTTGGCGGAGCGGCTCCTGAGGCGCCGGAAGGAGGTGCGCGCCTACCTGCGCGGCGTCCGCTACGTGCTCTCCGACGACCCCGACGCCGCCATCGCGGCCCTCTCCGACGCCGCGCAGCTCGGCAGCCCGGAGGCGGTCGAGACCTACCTCGCCCTGGGCGCGCTCTTCAGGCGCACCGGCGACCTCGCCCGCGCCATCCGGCTGCACCGCAACATGCTGCTCAGGCCCGGGCTCGACCCGGCCCGGCGGGTGGAGGTCGAGCGCGAGCTCGCCACCGACTACCGGCGCGGCGGCATGCTCGACGAGGCGCTCGCGGCCTACCGGGTGCTGGCCGAGCAGGGCGACGAGCCGGCGCGCGAGGGGCTGCGCGACGTGCTCGTCGACCTGGGTCGCCTCTGCGAGGCGGCCGAGGTCCAGCGCCAGATCGCCGGCCCACGCGAGGACCCGCTCCTCGCCCACCTCCTCGCCGCCGAGGCGCGCGCCGAGCTCGCCCGGGACGGCGAGCGGGGCCGCGCCGCGGCCCTGGCGGCGGTGGCGGCCGCGCCGCGCAGCCCGGACGCGCTCCTGGCGCTCGCCGAGGCCGAGGGCGCCCGGGGCGACAGCGGCCGCGCGCGCGAGGCCATCGAGGCGGCGCTGGAGGAGGACCCCCACGCGGCGCTCCTCGCCTGGTCGGCGCTGGCGAGCGCCAAGGACTTCCAGGGCTCGCTCGGCTTCGTCGAGGCGCGGCTGGCCCGCGCCGGGGAGGACGCCGCCCTCCACTACCTGCGGGCGCGCCTGCTGCAGGTCCTCGGCCGGGTGGAGGAGGCGGTGGCCGCGCTGCACCGGGCGCTCGAGTGCGACGCGAGCGGGGAGGTGACCCTCGCCACGCGCGAGCTCTTGCGTGAGGCGAGCGCGCCCGCCCCCGAGCACCTCGCCGCCCGCCACGACCTCCTGGTGGCGGCCCTCACCCGCAAGGCGCGGCCGGTCAAGTGCACCCGCTGCGGGGCCGAGGCGGCCACCCGGCAGTGGCGCTGCCGTCGCTGCGGGGCCTTCGACAGCTTCGCGGCCCCCGCGGCCTCCTGAAGCCCGCGCGGCGCTTGACCGCGGGGGGCGGCGCGCGGCAAGTTCTAGCCCGGGGCGCGGGGCCGAGGGGCCCGACCCCCGCGCCGGCGTCCGAGGGCCGCGCCGGGCGCGGCCTCTCTGGCGCTCGTTTCGGGCCGGCGGTCCCTCGAGGGCGCCGCCAGGCGCGCCTCGTCCTGGGGGAGAGCATGTTCGCGATGACCGCGTGCCTCGCGCTGCTCTTCGCGGCGCCGGAGCAGGGCGAGCTGAGGATCGGGAGCTACAGCGCGCTCTCGGGGAGCTCGGCCCCCATGGGCCTCGCCCAGCACAGCGGGGCGGTCCTGGCCGCCGAGGAGCTCAACGCCGAGGGCGGCGTCCTCGGCCGGAAGGTGGTCATCCTCGACGGCGACGACGAGGCCAGCGCCGAGAGGGGCCAGGCGGTGGTGCGGGAGCTCATCGAGGCGAAGAGGGTCCACGCCATCATCGGCCCCGCCAACGCCGCCTCGGCCAACGCCACCGTGGAGCTCACCAACCGTGCGCACGTCCCGCACATCGTGTGCGCCTCGGCCGGCGCCGTGGTGAACGAGCTGTTCGAAAGGTTCCCGCAGAACTACGTGTTCCGCCTGGCGGCCGGGGACGCCATCCAGTCCAAGATGATGGTGACCGAGGCGTTCGCGGTGCGCCACAAGCGGCGTCCGGCCATCCTGGCCGACGAGACCCCCTACGGGCAGAACGGGCTCGCTCGCCTGAAGAAGCTCCTCGCCGACCGGGAGGTGACCCCGGTGTACGAGGCCAAGCTCAGGATCGGCGAGCAGGACATGGTCCCCTACGTCAGCGCGGCGCGGGCGGCCGGGGCCGACATCCTCCTGCTCTACACGCTCGGCGGGGAGGCGGCCCAGGTCGCCCGCGGGCTCGAGAAGATCGGCTGGCGGGCCGAGCTCATCGGGACCTGGACGCTCTCCTTCCCGGTCTTCCTGAACCACGCCGGCCCCTACGGCGAGGGGGCGATCTTCCCCCAGACCTTCATCGAGGCGGGCGCCGAGGAGCCCGAGCAGAGGGCCTTCATCGCCCACTACAAGAAGCGCTGGTCGCTCGCCACCATCGAGACCGCGCCGGCCGCGGCCCAGGCCTACGACGCGGTGCGCCTGCTGGCGCTCGCCTTCGAGCAGGCCGGGACCACCGACGGCGACCGGGTGCGGGTGGCGCTCGAGAACCTCGACCAGGCCTACCGGGGGGCGACCGGGGAGTACTACCGCCCCTGGATCCCGGACGACCACGAGGCGGTGACCCCGGCCAACGTGGTGTGGGGCATGGCGAAGGAGGGTCGGGTGGTCCTCGCACCCTGAACCGCCGGCCGCCCTTGCGCCGCCCCGCGGCGGGGGGTATGAGCAGCCCCGCCTATGGTGAAAGAACGGGTCATCGCCCTCTTCGAGAAGGCGCTCGCGCGCGGCGCCGCCCGTGAGCTCTGGCCGGCCGCGCCGGCGAGCTACAGCGTGGAGCCGCCCCGCGACGCGCGGCACGGCGACTTCGCGGTGAACGCCGCCCTCACCCTCGCCAAGGCCGCCGGCCGACCGCCGCGCGAGCTCGCCGAGGCGATGGTCCGCGAGGTGCGCGCGGTCGACCAGGCGGGCGAGATCGAGGACCTCTCGGTCGCCGGGCCCGGCTTCATCAACCTGCGGCTGTCCCGGGAGGTGTGGCTCTCGGCGCTCGAGGCGGTGGAGCGGGAGGGCGAGGGCTTCGGGCGCACGGCGGTGGGCCGCGGGAAGCGGGTCAACGTGGAGTTCGTCTCGGCCAACCCCACCGGCCCCATGCACGTCGGCCACGGCCGCAACGCGGTCACCGGCGACGCGGTGGCGCGGCTCCTCGCCTGCAGCGGGCACGAGGTCACCCGCGAGTACTACGTCAACGACTACGGCGCCCAGGTGATGACGCTCGCCCGCTCGGTGCACCTGCGCTACCAGGAGCTTTTCGGCCGGGCGGTGGCCATGCCGCCCCAGAGCTACCCGGGGGGCTACGTCATCGACATCGCGCGGGCGCTCGAGCGCGAGGTGGGCGCCCGCTTCCTCGACGCACCCGAGGAGGCCTGGCTCCCCCTCTTCAGGGAGCGCGCCGTGGCCGCGGTGCTCGAGCTCATCCGCGGCGACCTCGCCGCCATCGGCATCGCCTTCGACACCTGGTCCTCGGAGAAGGCCCTCTACGAGAGCGGCGCGGTGGAGGCCTTCCTGCGCGCCCTCGAGGAGCGGGGCCTCGTCTACACCGGGAGGCTGCCGCCCCCCAGGTCGAAGAAGGGCGGGGCGGCCCCGCCGCGCCCGGCCGAGGAGGAGGGGGTCTCGGAGTCGGAGGAGCTCACCCTCTTCCGCTCCTCGCGCTTCGGGGACGAGGTCGACCGGCCGGTGAAGAAGGCCAACGGCACCCCCACCTACTTCTGCGCCGACATCGCCTACCACTACCAGAAGCGGCAGCGGGCGGACGCGCTGGTCGACGTCCTCGGCGCCGACCACGGGGGGTACGTTCCCCGGCTCAAGGCCGCCCTGTCGGCCCTGGGCTACGACCCCGGGGACCTCCACGTGGTCCTCATCCAGATGGTGAACCTCACCCGGGGAGGCGAGGCCGTCAAGATGTCGAAGCGCGCCGGCACGGTGGTGTCCTTGCGCGAAGTGGTGGAGGAGGTGGGGCGCGACGCGACGCGGTTCATCTTCCTCACCCGGCGCGCCGACGCCCAGCTCGACTTCGACCTCGAGCTCGCCAAGCGCCAGACGCTCGACAACCCCGTCTTCTACGTCCAGTACGGCCATGCCCGCATCGCCAGCATCCTGCGTAAGGCGGCCGAGGCGGGGCGGCCCGCCCCCCGCTTCGACCTCGAGGCCGTGCGGGCCCTCGCCCTGGCCGAGGAGCAGGACCTCGTGAAGCGCATCGTGGCCTTCCCGGACGTGCTCGTCGGGGCGGCGCTCGCCTACGAGCCCCACCGGGTGGCCTTCTACCTCCAGGAGACCATCGCCGCCTTCCACGCCTACTACACCCTCGGCCAGCGGAAGGGCGAGCGGGTCATCGGCCCCGACCCGCGCACCACCGCCGGCCGCCTCTACCTCATGAAGGCGCTGAAGCAGGTGCTCGCCAACGGCCTGTCGGTGCTGGGGGTGTCGGCCCCCGAGCGGATGGAGGCGCGCGAGCTCCCCGAGGAGGAGCCGACCTAGCCGCCGGCGAAAAACTGGCGCTATCGGCCGGTACGCCTAGCATGGCCGGCAAGGGTCGCGCCGGCGGCGCGACGGCGGAGCGAGGCGTATGCGCGAGAACAGCCGGACGAGTGCACAGAAGTTCGAGGTCTCGCTCACCGCGAGACAGGCCTGCGGGGTGCTCCTCTTCGCCCTCGCCGTGGGGGGCGCGGCCTACTACGTCGGTACGGCGGTGGGGCGCCGGTCGGCGGAAGGGACCCCCATCGCCGCCCCCCGCGACGCGCTCGCCCGCCTCGACGAGCCGGTGCCGGCGCGGGAGGAGGCTCCCCCCGAGCTCAAGGCCCAGAAGGCCCTCATGGACAGTCGCTCCATCGACCAGGCCATGCCGGTGGCCCCGGTGAAGGCCCCGGCGGCCCCGGCCGCCCTCGACGAGAAGGCCTCGGACGAGAACCTCACTCCGCCACCGGTGGTGAGCGCGCGCACGGCCCCGGTCGTCGCGGCGGCGTCGCCCGCCGCGGCCTCTCCCAGGGCGGCCGCGCACCCGACGAGCCCTCCGGCGCCGGCCTCCGGCCGCTACACCATCCAGGTGGGCTCGGCGCCCCACCGCGCCGACGCCGAGCGACTCGCGAAGAGGCTCGCCGCCCGCAAGGCGAGGGTGGTGGCCGCCGACGTGCCGGGCAAGGGGCGCTGGTACCGCGTCCAGGTAGGGTCGTACGCGACGCCCGAGGCGGCCCGCCTCCAGCTCACCTCGCTCGAGAGGTCCGGCGTTCACGGTATCGTGGCGCTCGCCCGCTGAAATTAGATTGGGCTGATGGCGAAGACGTTCGATTCCCCCAAACGGGTGGAAAAACCCTGGGGCCACGAGCTGTGGTGGGCCCACTCGGAGCGTTACGTCGGCAAGATCCTGCACGTGAAGGCGGGGCACCGCCTCTCGCTCCAGTACCACGTGAAGAAGGACGAGACGATCCACCTGTGGCGCGGCGAGCTCATCCTCGTCCTCGACGAGGGCCACGGGCTCGAGGAGCACCGCCTGCGCGAGGGAGAGAGCTACCGCGTGCGGCCGGGCACGAAGCACCGCATGGTGGCCGTCACCGACTGCGACATCCTCGAGGCCTCGACGCCGGAGGTGGAAGACGTGGTGAGGCTCGAGGACGCCTACGGGCGCGCCCGCTGATGGCCCGCCGCACGCCTCCCGAGGGTTTCAGGGCGCCCGCCTGAAGAGGAGGGCCAGGGCGAGGACCAGTACCGCGGCCGCCACGAGCAACATGGCCACCTTGCGGGGATCGGCGCGCCTCGCACGCACCCCGCGCAGGGCTGGCATCGCAGAGACGGGCACGAAGCGGCTCGCGTTCTCGGCGCGCACGAGGTCTTCGTCGGCGAGGAACCCCTGCTCGTACAGGGCGTGGAGGTCGGCGAGGCTCGGGCAGACGAGTTCTTCCCCCTTCTCGTTCCTGATGACGTAGCGCATCGGGGCAGGGCGGCTCACGGGCGGCCTCGTTCAGGCGGGGGCGAGCTCGGCGCAGATGGCGTCGGCGACGCGCAGGCCATCCACCGCCGAGGATACGATGCCGCCGGCGTAGCCGGCTCCCTCTCCTGCCGGGTACAGGCCCGAGAGGCCGGGCGACTGCAGGCTCGCCGGGTCGCGGACGAGCCGGCACGGCGAGCTCGTCCGGGTCTCCACTCCGACGAGGATCGCCTCGCTCGACAGGTAGCCGCGCATCTGGCGCTCGAAGGTCCTGAGCCCGGCCCGGAGCGCGGCCTGCACCGCGGCGGGGAAGAGCGTGGAGAGGTCGGCGTGGGTGAGCCCTGGGGGATAGGAGGAGCGCCCGGGCCTCTGGCCCAGCCGGCCGGCCAGGTAGTCGGTGATCCGCTGAGCCGGCGCCATGAATCGACCGCCGCCGAGGAGGTAGGCGCGCCTTTCCCATTCGCGCTGCCAGAGAAGGCCGGCGAGCGGCCCTTTGAGGCCGGCCGCCTCGAAGTCGGCCTGGCCCACCGCCACCACGAGGCCCGCGTTGGCGAAGGGCGAGCTCCGCAAGGAGTTCGACATCCCGTTCGTGCACTGCATCCCCGGCTCGGTGGGCGTGGGGACGACCACCCCGCCCGGACACATGCAGAACGAGAAGACCCCGCGCGGGGTGCCGTCGACCTTGGGGTTGTCGGCGAGCCGGTAGTCGGCCGGGGGCAGGCCCGGTCGGCCGGCGGCAGACCCGTACTGGATGTGGTCGATGAGCGCTTGGGGGTGCTCGACGCGAAACCCCACCGCGAACGGCTTCGCCTCGATGGGCCACCCGCGAGAGGCGAACAGCTCGAAGAGCTCGCGGGCGCTGTTGCCCGGGGCGAGCACGAGGCGGTCACAGGGGATGGAGCGGCCGTCGGAGAGGGCGAGCGCCCGCACGCGGCCGCCGCTCACGAGGACGTCCACCGCTCGGGCGCCGAAGTGAAACTCGCAGCCCGCGCGCTCGAGGTCCCTGCGCAGGGCCGAGACCGCCCCCGGCAGGAGGTCCGAGCCGACGTGGGGCTTGCCTTCCTCCAGGATCCGGCTCACCCCTCCGTAGTGGGCGAAGAGCTCCACCACCTTTCTCACGCCAGGGTGGTGGATGCGGGTG